>JAGQTW010000215.1 GCA_020438785.1 Mycobacterium sp.
CCGCCGGCGATCAGGCTGGTCGGGTTGTCGCGCACCACGTGCAGCACCGAGAAGCCGAGGGTTTCGCGGGTGAACTTGTCGGCGCTGTCCCACACCTTGCGGGCGGCCTTGGAGCGGGCGCGGACCTCCATGCCCATGCCCTTGTGCTGGATGCCCTGGCCGGGGAAGGCGTAGACGGTCTTCGGCGCCGCGAGCCGGGCGGTCGCGCTCATCACCAGATCGGAGCCGACCTTGGCGGTGACCTCCAAAACCTCTGCGCCCAGGTCGATTCCGACCCGGTCGACCCGGAAGTCGATCTCGTCACCGGGCTTCACCATGCCCAGGAAGCGTGCGGTCCAGCCGAGCAGCTTGGCGGGCGGAACCGGCCTGCCGTCGGTGGCGGTGACGACGTGCTGCGCCGCGGCCGACAGCCACATCCCGTGCACGATCGGCGAATCCAGGCCGGCGAGCAGGGCGGCGGCCCGATCGGTGTGGATCGGGTTGTGGTCACCGGAGACCACCGCGAACGGCCGCATGTCGACCGGTGCGGCGATGGTGACGTCGCGGCGACGCCGGCGCGGGGTGTCGGTGGCGTTCTCCGAGACCGCTCCCCCGGCGCGAACCGGGTCGGTCAGTTCGACCGGGCCGGTGCGGCCGCGGATCGCGAAGCGCTCCTCGAGGACCGCCAGGATGATGCCGTTCGCATCGGTGACGTTGACGGTGACCGGAACGACGCGGCCGACCTCGGTGTCGGTGGCGACCGAAGCCGTTGCGGTGACTCGCAATTGGGTCCTGTCCCTGGGCAGCGGCTTGAGCAGCTGCGCGGCGTGGTCGAGGTGCACCAGGCTGAGCAGGCCCTCGACGACCGGGAATCCGGTGTCGGTGACCGCGCCGCCGATCGCGGCGAACACCGCGGGCCAGCAGCGCCCGACGAGGGCATCCGGAACGACGGAAAGGGTTGGGGCCAGCGGTGATCCGAACGTGGCCGTCACGCCGGTGTGGTCGGCGACCCGTTCCGGGTCCCACTCCACCGTGACGGTGGTGGACCCGCCCGTCACCGGGGGCAGCGCGGCGGGCCCGTCGACGCCGGCGGCGATGGCCAGCACGGCGCGCATCGCGGCGGCAGCGTCGGCGGTGATGACCATCGGCGCACCGCCGTCGACGACGGTGGGCGGCAGGGTGAAGGTGATATCGATCCAGGTGCCCGACAGCGGGACCCGCAGCACCACCCGATCGGAACCGATGACCTCCAGCCGGGCCCCGGTGGAATGGTTTGTGGCGGTTCGCGATTCGGCGTGCACCTGCCACTCCGACGGCGGCGCCAGCCGGTGCACCGGATTGATCGCCGTCCGCCCGGCCCACAGCACGTCCGGGGAGTCCAGCACGATGCCCAACGGGCCCCCGACATCGGCGCGGCCCTGCAGTCGCGAGGAGACCTGTTCGGGTTCGGCCCCGGAGGCCAGCACGTCGGCCACTGCGGCCGCTTCGAAGCGGTCGAGCAGTTCGGCCACCGGTTCGTCGACCCGGGTGATGCCGGCGACGGCGGCGGTGCCGGGGATGATGCACACCTGGTCGGCGGTGTAGCGGTCGTCGTGGGCCTGCCACAGGGAGTCGCTGCGCCACCACCGGCGCACGTCTTTGTCGATGACGGGAACGAAGTTCACCGGCTTGCCGAGGGTCTTGCAGAGTTCGACGAAGAACGGCGCATCGGCCGGGTGCAGCAGCACGGTGGCGGCGTCGGGGAAGCGGTCCAGCAACGCGGCGATCGCGCGGTCAGGATCCTCAAGCAGGTCGCAGTCCGGTCCGAACAGGGTGTGGATCCGTCCGGTGTCGGCGACGTCGAGGCGGGCCTCCGCGCGCTGCAGCATGGCCTCGAAGCGGTCCCGCCAGGTGACGTCGAGCCACGGCGAGTCCGCTGATGTGGTCAGTTCGACGTAGCGGGCCAGCCACTGCAGGTAGGTCATCTCGGCGACGTCGCCGAAGTACGGCTTGGCAGTGGGCGCCATCGCCGCGATGATCTCGTCGCGTCTGGCCGCCACCGCGTCGGCGTCACCGGCGACCTCATCGAGCAGGCGGCCGCACCGGGACGCGGAGTTGTCGATCTCATGGATGTCGGCACCGAGCTGGCTGCGCCCGGATGCCATGCCGCCCTGGGCCGTTCCGGCCCCGACCCACTGGTCGGTGCCGGCGGTGTCGACCAGCAGCTGCTTGACGGCCGGTGAGGTGGTGGCCTCCAGGCAGGCCATCGCCGCCGTGCCGACCAGGATGCCGTCGACCGGCATCTGCGGGTAGCCGTACGCCTCCGACCAGCGGCCGGACAGATACTCGGCGGCCCGCTCGGGGGTGCCGATGCCGCCACCGACGCAGACCGTGATGTTCGACCGCGAGCGCAGCTCCGAGTAGGTGCTCAGCAGCAGGTCGTCGAGGTCCTCCCAGGAGTGGTGGCCACCGGCGCGACCGCCCTCGATATGGGCGATGACCGGCTTGGTGGGCACCTCGGCGGCGATCCGGATGACCGAGCGGATCTGCTCGACGGTGCCCGGCTTGAAGCAGATGTGGGCGATCCCGATGCCGTTGAGCTCCTCGATCAGCGCCACGGCTTCCTCGAGTTCGGGGATGCCCGCGCTGACCACCACGCCGTCGATCGGCGCGCCCGACTGGCGGGCCTTCTGCACCAGGCGCTTACCGCCCAGCTGCAGCTTCCACAGGTAGGGGTCCAGGAACAGCGAGTTGAACTGGATCGCGCGGCCCGGCTCGAGCAGCGTCTCCAGCTCGGCGATGCGCTTGTCGAAGATCGCCTCGGTGACCTGTCCGCCGCCGGCCAGCTCGGCCCAGTGGCCCGCGTTGGCCGCCGCGGCGACGATCTTGGCGTCGACCGTGGTGGGCGTCATGCCGGCCAGCAGGATCGGCGAGCGGCCGGTGAGGCGGGTGAACTTCGTCGACAGCTTCACCGAGCCGTCGGGCAGGGTGACGACCGACGGCGCGTAGCTCGACCACGGCCGGGCCACCTCGGGCACCGCCCCGACGGTGAACAGGTTGCGTTGACCACCGCGGGTCGCGGCCGGCACGATGCCGATGCCCAGGCCGCGGATGACCGGCGCGGTGAGGCGGGTCAGGATGTCGCCCGGGCCCAGGTCGAGAATCCAGCGGGCGCCGGCGTCGTGCAGGGCGGTCACCTCGTCGACCCAGTCCACCTGCTTGACCAGGATGGCCTCGGTCATGGCCCGGGCCAGCTCCACGTCCAGCCCGACCGCCTCGGCCCAGCGGCCCACGATGTCGATGCCGTCGGCCAGCCGGGGGGTGTGGAACCCGACCTCGACCGCGACCGGGTCGAACACCGGGCTGAACACCGCACCGCCGCGCACCTTGCTCTTGCGCTCGGCGGCCTCGGCCTCGGCGATCTGCTCGCAGTACAGCTCGAATCGGGACAGCTGTTCAGGGGTGCCGGTGATGACCACCGAGCGGCGGCCGTTGCGGATCGACAGCACCGGCGGCAGCACGGTGCGGACGTCCTTGGCGAACTCCTGGAGCAGTTCGTAGATGCGCTCAGGCTCGGCGTTGGTGACCGACACCATCGGCGGGCGGTCGCCGAGGACCGAGATGCCGCGGCGGCGGGCCACCAGGGTGCCGGCGGCCCCGATCAGCTGGGCGAGGGCGAGCAGCCGGACGTCCTCGGCGCCCCCGGCCCGCAGGGCTTCGACGGCCAGCACGCCCTGGGAATGGCCGGCCACCGCCACCGGCGGGGTGGCGGCGAGGTCCATGCCCTGGCGGGCCAGGGCGCGGATGGCGGCGATCTGGGTGAGCAGTACACCGGGCACCGACACCGCAGCCGAGGTCAGCTGTTTGGCCGACGGCACCGCCTCCTCGGCGGCCAGCAGGCGCACCCAGCGCAGCGGCTCGAAGCCGATGGGACGGACCACGACCAGTTCCTTGGCCACCGGCTCAAGCAGCAGCTCGGCCTCACCGGCCAGTGTCGCCAGCTCAGATTCGATACCGGCCGAGGTCACCAGCTCCTCGAGGGTCTCCAGCCATGCGCTGCCCTGTCCGCCGAAGGCAACGGCATACGGCTCACCAGCATTGAGACGGTCGACCAGCGCATGGGTGGTGCTCTGCGGGGCGTCACCCCGTTCCGAGCCCCGCCCCGACCCGTCGCCCGTGGACAGCCTGTCGTGCTCGTGGATCGTCACCTTGTCTAACTCCCTCGATACTTCTCGTCGCGTCGTCTGTCGGCTTCACTCGGACCTACGTTGCCCCGGCGGAGGTGTTCGGCGATTCCTGAGTCGAATCACGGACGGGCCGGGTGGACCCGTCCTGGAGCCGATGCGATCCTGGGCGTCCCTCGCAGAGAAGGGGCCTGGCGGATAACCCGGCTGCAGTAAGAGTCTCATAAGAGGAGGGTGCCGTTTCTCGGCGTTATCGGTTACTGACGAGTTCTACGCGCGGGTAACAGTGCCGTGGGTAACACGGCGCTCAATCAGCGCTCCGAACGGCCGCCACAAACGTCCTGCGTGCAGGTGGTTACGGTCGAGTAGCCACAACTGCGCAGATCAAAGCATGATTGTTATCGAATCGTTACCTTAAAATTCGCTGTCGGACTCGGCGTCGCCGCGGGCCCCGCCAAGCGGTTGCTCAGTTCCCGAGTCCACAAATGTTCACCGAAATGGCGCGCAAAAGTTTGCTGGCAAATCTTACTAGTCAGTAAGGTTTGCGGGTCGCGGTCAATACCACTCCCCGAATTGCGGCTGCAGGATCTCGCCCACGCCGGCGGCCTCGCGCGTGGCGACCTCGACCTGCTGAAGCTGCGCCGCCGGATGGGTGAACCCCGCGGGCGCGCCGAGGTTGTGCTGCCGGCAGTACGACCCGGTGCCGTCCTGCACCGCCGGAGTCGACCCCCTTGGAGTTCGCGTAGACACCGGCCCGCTGGTGGCCGAGCACCGGCTCCCTGGCCCTCAAATAGGTCGCTAGCAGCTGTTTGTCCCGGTCATGCGACGGGTCGTCATCGATCGAGACGTACACCGGTGCGCCCACCGGGCCGCCGGCTGCGGTGTGCGGCTCCAGCCCCGCTTGGCGTGGGCGATCCCCACCGGGTGCGTGGCCCAGCCGGTCGGTGCTGTCGGCCTTGCCGTACCGGTCGGTGGAGACGATCTTCACCCCCGCCGAGTGGAGGTCACGCGCCGCTGGCAGCCGGATCGGCGTGCCGAGCATCCAGTCCGCGCCCGGCCTGCGATGGGAGATGTAGCGAATGGCCCCGGTGCCAGCGCCGAGGCCACGGCTCCCAGGCCCGGCGCGGTGAGGGTCGCGGCCGTCCGCGCGGGCTGCCCCGCACCCCCCGGCGATACCGGATCGGTGGCCGGAAGCCCCGCCGACAGTGGATAAGGCTCATGGTGCTGCGACACGACAACGCGATCCGTACTATCCACCCATGCCTTCGGGGAGCGTCGCAGCGGCGGTCGACAACGGCCCCGGAGCCGCGGTCGACGCTCCGCAGATCGAGCTGCGGGGGGTGCGGAAGGTCTTCGACGATGTCGTCGCCGTGGCGGGCGCGGACCTGACCGTCGGCGACGGTGAACTGTTCGCGATCCTGGGCCCGTCCGGCTCGGGCAAGACCACGGTGCTGCGCATGATCGCCGGCTTCGAGCGCCCCACCGCGGGCACCGTCCAACTCGGCGGGCGGGACGTCACCGCACTGCCCCCCGCGCGCCGTGACACCAACACGGTTTTCCAGGACTACGCCCTCTTCCCGCACATGACCGTCGCACAGAACGTGGAGTACGGGCTTCGGGTCAAGGGGGTGGCCAAGGCCGAACGCCGGGACCGCACCGCCGCGGCCTTGGAGATGGTGCGACTGTCCGGTCACGCCGGCCGGAAACCCGCGCAACTGTCCGGCGGACAACAGCAGCGGGTGGCGCTGGCCCGCGCACTGGTCGGCAGGCCCAGGGTTCTGCTGCTCGACGAGCCGCTCGGCGCGCTCGACCTCAAGCTGCGCGAGCAGATGCAGGTCGAACTCAAGGCCATCCAGCGCGAGGTCGGCATCACGTTCGTGATCGTCACCCACGATCAAGACGAGGCACTGACACTGTGCGATCGGCTGGCGGTGTTCAACAACGGCCGCATCGAGCAGATCGGCGCCGCTCGTGAGGTCTATGAGAATCCGGCCAACCGGTTCGTCGCCGACTTCGTCGGCACCTCCAACGTGTTCGACGGTGCGGCGGCCGAGACCCTGGTGGGGCGCGCGGGCAGCGTCGCCATCCGGCCCGAACGCATCGAATTGCTACCACCGGGCCAGGCCGTACCCGCCGGCATGCGCAGTGTCGAGGCGGTCATCGCCGAGGTCGTCTACGCCGGTCCGATCACCCGCGTCGCCGCCGATACCGCGACCGGACTACGCCTGACCGCCACGGTGCTGAGCGCGGACGTCGCCACTTCGGTCGCGCACGGCTCCCCCGCCGTGCTCGCCTGGCCCGACGACGCGGTCCGAGCCCTGCATGACACGCCACCGCCCTCCCCGCACGACTAGCCCGGCCCGACAAAGGAGTTCGCCATGACATCCACCACCCGCCGCCTCGGCATCGCGCTGGCCACGTGCGCCGCGCTCGTCGCCGCCTGTTCGGGCCCGTCGACCCCCGGCGGCGGAACCGCCTCGGCGCCACCGAAACTCGAGCCGCTGTCCGCGATCGGCAACGGGGAGGGCCAGCTGAACCTGGTCGTCTGGGCAGGCTACGCCGAGGACGGCTCCAACGACCCGAAGACCGACTGGGTGCACCCGTTCGAGCAGCAGACGGGCTGCAAGGTCAACGTCAAGATCGGCAACACCTCCGATGAGATGGTGCAGCTGATGCGCACCGGGCAGTACGACGGAGTCTCGGCCTCCGGGGATGCCACCCTGCGGCTGATCTACGCCGGCGACGTCGCACCGGTCAACACCGAGCTGGTGCCGAACTACGCCACCATCGCGCCGTTCCTCAAGGACAAGTCCTGGAACTCGGTGGACGGCCAGATGTACGGGATTCCGCACGGCTGGGGCGCCAACCTGTTGATGTACAACACCGACGTGGTCAAGGGCGCCCCCGACTCGTGGGGTGCGGTCTTCCCCGGCGCCCCCGAGTACAAGGGCAAGGTGACGGCCTACGACTCGCCGATCTACATCGCCGACGCCGCGCTGTATCTGTCCAAGACCAAACCCGACCTCGGCATCAAGAACCCGTACGCGCTGACCGAGGACCAGCTCAACGCCTCGGTCGACCTGCTCAAGCAGCAGCACGCCAACATCGGCGAGTACTGGTCGGACTACACCAAGGCGGTGCAGGCCTTCGAGTCCGGCACCTCGGTGATCGGCACCAGCTGGCAGGTGATCGCGAACATGCTCAAGACCGACGACAAGGTCAAGGTCGCCACCGTGCTGCCCAAGGAGGGTTCCACCGGCTGGTCGGACACCTGGATGGTCTCGTCGAAGGCGGCCCACCCCAACTGCATGTACAAGTGGCTCGACTACATCGTCTCCCCGCAGATCAACGCCCAGGTGGCCGAATACTTCGGTGAGGCGCCCGCGCAGACCAAGGCCTGTGACTTCACCGCCGACAAGAACTTCTGCGCGGCCTACCACGCCACCGACGAGCAGTACGCAAAGCAGATCAGCTACTGGACCACACCGCAGAAGCAGTGCGTGGACGGCAGCGGTGACAACTGCACGGCCTACAGCGAGTGGGTCGACAAGTGGCAGCAGATCAAGGGGTGAGCGTCGCGGGCCGGTCCACCCATCGGCTCGCCCTGGCCTTGCTGCTCGTCCCACCGCTGGCCTGGCTGGTGGTCGCGTACCTGGGTTCCCTTGCGGTACTGCTGGTTTCGGCATTCTGGGGCACCGACGCGTTCACCGGCGCGGTGGTGCGGACGTTCACCGGCGACAACATCGTGCGGGTGCTGACCGATGCGGTGTTCCGCACGGCGACACTGCGCACGCTGGGCATCGCGCTGGCGGTCACCGTGGTCTGCATGGTGCTGGCGGTGCCGCTGGCGTTCTGCATGGCCAAGGTCGCCTCGCCGCGGGTGCGGCTGGGGTTGGTGGTGGCGGTCACCACGCCGCTGTGGGCCAGCTATCTGGTGAAGGCGTACGCCTGGCGGATGATGCTGTCGCCGGAAGGACCGCTCGAGTCGGTGGCGGGCTTCACACCGGGCTACGGCATCACCGCGACGATACTCACGCTGGCCTATCTGTGGTTGCCCTACATGGTGATTCCGGTCTTCGCCGCCTTCGAGCGGGTCCCGAACGCCTTGATCGACGCCAGCGCGGATCTGGGCGCATCGGATCTGACGACGTTGCGAACGGTCGTGGCGCCGTTGGTGTTCCCCGGTGTCGCCGCGGGTTCGATCTTCACGTTCTCGCTGTCGATGGGTGACTACATCGCGGTCACCATCGTCGGGGGCAAAACCCAGATGCTGGGCAACATCATCTACGGCCAGCTGGTGACGGCGAACAACCAGCCGCTGGCGGCCGCGCTGTCACTGATTCCGCTGTTCGCCATCGTCGGCTACCTATTGGCGATGCGACGCACCGGCGCTCTGGAGAACGTCTGATGCTCTCGACGTCGATGCGCCGGCTGGTGTGGGCCTGGACGACCCTGGTGCTGGTCTTTCTCTACGGTCCACTGCTTCTGGTGGTGCTCAACGCCTTCAACACCTCCAAGACGTTCGCCTTTCCCCCCACCGGCTTCACCTGGAAGTGGTGGGCCGACGCCTGGGCCAGCGCCGGGATGTGGCGGTCCCTGGGCAACTCGGTGATCGTGGGTCTGTGTGCGACGGCGCTGGCGCTGGTGTTGGGCACCATGGCGGCGTTCGCGGTCCAGCGCTACCGTTTCTTCGGCAGGCAGACCATCAGTTTCCTGGTGGTGCTTCCGATCACGTTGCCGGGCATCGTCACCGGTATCGCCCTGAACGCGACCTTCACCTCGGCGTTGGGCGTGACGCTGGGGCTGGCGACGGTGATCGTCGGGCACGCCACGTTCTGCATCGTGATCGTGTTCAACAACATTCAGGCCCGGCTGCGCCGGTTGGGCACCAGCCTGCAGGACGCGTCGGCCGACCTGGGCGCCTCGAGTTGGCAGACGTTCGCCTACGTGACGTTCCCGATGATGCGCGGCGCCCTGCTGGCCGGGGCGATCCTGGCGTTCGCGCTGAGTTTCGACGAGATCGTCGTGACCACGTTCACCGCGGGACCCACGGTCCAGACCCTGCCGATCTGGATCTTCGGCAACCTGTTCCGGCCCAACCAGGCGCCGGTCATCAACGTCGTCGCGGCGACACTGACCATCGTGGCGGTGATTCCGGTGTGGCTGGCGCAGCGCTTCGGCGGTGACCCGGCCGCGGCCCGGGTCTGAGCCGACCGGGGTCCGGCCGCCGCGGGAAAGAATTTGCGCCCCCGCGAGATGATGGGTGTGTCGTGTCAGCGCTGTCACGGGTAACCACGGCCCGGGGTTCGGGCCGGGTCGACGGACCGGCGAGAGGGGACGAAGGCAGTGCGAGCCTGGATCGTGTGGTCGACCGGACTGCTGGCCTACATCGTGGCCGTCCTGGACCGGACCACCCTGGGCGTCTCGGGCCTGGATGCGGCGAGCCGCTTCTCGGCGAGCCCGGGCGTGCTGTCGACGTTCGTGGTGCTGCAGGTGGTGGTGTACGCGAGCGCGCAGATCCCGGCCGGCCTGCTGCTGGACCGCTTCGGGTCGAAGGTGATGATCCTGTCCGGCGGCGCCCTGATGGTCGTGGGTCAGCTGGCGCTGGCGTTCACCGAGTCGCTGCCCGCCGCGATCGGGGCGCGTGCGGTGGTGGGCCTGGGCGATGCGTTCACGTTCATCTCGGTGCTGCGGCTGGTTCCGCACTGGTTCTCCCCCCGCCAGATTCCGCTGGTGACCCAGTTGACGGGCATCTCGGGCCAACTCGGGCAGGTGCTGTCCGCGGTCCCGTTCCTAAGCCTGCTCATCGGTTCCGGGTGGACGACGGCCTACACCACGGTGGCCGCGCTGGGTGTGCTGTCGCTGGCGCTGACCGCGGCGCTGGTCCGCGATACACCGCCGGGCACGGTGGCCCACGACCCGGTGGTGGGCCTGCGCGAGACCTTCGGCAGCGTCAAGACCGTGTGGCTGCGGCCCGGTACGCGGCTGGGCTTCTTCACCCACATGGGCACCCAGTTCTCGGTGACCGTCTTCGCGCTGATGTGGGGCGTCCCGTATCTGACTGCCGCGCAGAACATTCCGCGCAGCGCGGCAGGCACGCTGCTGACCATCTCGGTGGTCGCGGCCATCGCCTCCGGGGTGCTCATCGGCATCATCACCGGCCGCCACCCGCACCGGCGGTCGTGGCTGGTGCTGGGCATCATCGCCAGCAACGCGGTGATGTGGACGGTGGTGCTGGCGCTGCCGCACCCGGCGCCGCACTGGGTGCTGGTGCTGCTCATCGTGGTGATCTCGGTCGGCGGCCCGGGCTCGATGGTGGGCTTCGACTTCGCCCGCACCTTCAACCCGCGGGCCACCCTGGGCACCGCACAGGGCGCGGTCAACATGGGCGGATTCCTGGCCTCGCTGCTGGTGATGCAGGCCATGGGCCTGATCATCGGCGCCGCGGGCGGTTACTCGTTCTCATCGTTCCGGCTGGCCTGGTGCGTGCAGTACGTGGTGTGGGCGGTGGCCGTGGTCGGCATCCTGATCACCCGCCGCAAGGCGCGCCGCACCATCGGCGACATCGAGGAGAGTCGGTATCTGCTGGAGTTCTTCACCGACGCCGAATTGCAGTCGGCCGGCCCGCGGCCGGGTCGCTAGCGGTTGCGGCTGGTCTCCCGCCGGTTGGCCTTCTTGATCGCCGACACGAGTTCATCCTTGCTCATCGACGATCGGCCGGTGATGTCGAGGCGACGGGCCACGTAGAGCAGATGCTTCTTGGTGGCGTTGGCGTTTACACCCTCGGCGGTCTCGCCCTCGGCGTTGGGGCCACCGCTGCGGGCCCGGGCGTCCGACGGACCCCTGTGGTCCTTGGCTTCCCAGTGGTCCCCGACCTTTTCGTAGCTGTGCTTCAGTGCGCTGTAGGCAACCCGGTGGGCGCGCTCGCCCTCGCCGTACTCCTTGACGGCCGAGTCGTGGGCCTTGGCGAATGTGCGCTGCGCCTTGGCGTCGGATTTCTTCAGGGTGCTCGGCAGCTCGCTCTTCTTGGCGCTGCCGGTCCTGGTGGTCTTCGGCATGGTGTCACCTCCGTCTAATGGTCGGACGGCTACCCGTTGCGCTGCGCGGAAAAACGTCAAACGCCACGAGTAACGACCGCGCGGCCCTGGTCGATAACCCCATCAGCCCCGGCCGCCGAGCACACCGACTCCTCGGCGGCCGGGGCTGCACCATGTGCGTGGTGTGCGCGCCGGGTTCGGCTGGGTTTGGCGCGGCGGTACCGGAGGTATCACCTGGGGCGTCGAAAGGGACGCACGATGGGCTTCGACCTCACACCGACATCCGCACAGCACGACCTCGCCCGCCGAACACACGAATTCGCCGAGCAGTGCATCCGCCCGGTCGCCGGCGGCTACGACCGCAGGCAGGAGTTCCCCTGGCCGGTCCTGGAGGAGGCGGCAGAACGCGGCTTCTACAGCCCGCTGTTCTACCGCGACCTGATCGGCGACCCCACCGGGCTGTCGCTGCCGATGTTCATGGAGGAACTGTTCTGGGGTTGTGCCGGGATCGGGCTGGCCGTCGTGATGCCCGCCCTTGCGCTGTCGGCGATCGGTCAGGCCGCCACACCGGAGCAGATGCTGCAATGGGCGCCGGAGTGTTTCGGCTCGCCCGGCGACCTGAAACTGGCCGCGCTGGCGATCTCCGAACCCGAGGGCGGCAGCGACGTCCGCAACCTGCGCACCACCGCGCGGCGGGACGGCAGCGACTGGATCATCGACGGACACAAGATGTGGATCGGCAACGGTGGCATCGCCAACGTGCACGTGGTCAACGCCGTCGTAGACCAGGACCTCGGGCACCGCGGCCAGGGCCTGTTCGTGGTGCCCGGCGGCACACCGGGCCTGGAGTTGGTCCGCAAGCTCGACAAGCTGGGCTGCCGGGCCTCGCACACCGCCGAACTGAAGTTCTCCGGGGTACGGGTTCCGGCCGAGAACCTGCTCGGCGG
>JAGQTW010000216.1 GCA_020438785.1 Mycobacterium sp.
TGCTGGTCGAGACGGTGGGGGTGGGGCAGTCCGAGGTCGCCGTCGCCAACATGGTCGACACTTTCGTCTTCCTCACCCTGGCCCGCACCGGAGATCAGTTGCAGGGCATCAAGAAGGGTGTGCTCGAGCTCGCCGACATCGTGGTGGTCAACAAGGCCGACGGCGAGCACGCGACCGAGGCCAAGGCCGCCGCCCGCGAGCTGTCCGCCGCGATCCGGCTGATCTATCCGCGCGAGACGGTGTGGCGGCCGCCGGTCCTGACGATGAGCGCGGTGGAGGGCACCGGGCTCGAGGAGCTGTGGGACACGGTGCTGCGCCATCGCCGGGTGCTCGTAGACGCCGGCGAGTTCGAGGCGCGCCGCCGCACCCAACAGGTCGATTGGACCTGGTCGATGGTCCGCGACGCCGTGCTGGACCGGGTGCTCACCCATCCGGCGGTCAAGCGGATGCGGGCCGAGGTGGAACGGCAGGTCCGCGAGGGCGAGTTGACGCCCGCGCTGGCCGCCCAGCAGCTGCTCGACGCCGCGGAGCAGCGAAGTTAACAGATTGGCAACATTGTCCACGGCGGTGCGTCGGCCGGGTAAATTCGAGCTGTGACCCAGGCAACAATCGGTGGCGAGAGCACCACCCTGCCCCACGGGGTGCAGGGTGCCGCCGACCCGAACTTCGCGTGCGCGCTGCGCAGTTTCGCCAGCCTCTTTCCCCATCCCCGGTTCGGGGGCGGGGCGCTGGCGGTGTACCTCGACGGCCAGCCCGTCGTCGACGTCTGGACCGGCTGGTCGGACCGCCGCGGCCGGCGGCACTGGTCGGCCGACACCGCGCCGATGGTGTTCTCGGCCACCAAGGGGGTGGCGTCCACCGTCATCCACCGGCTGGCCGACCGCGGCCTGATCGACTACGACGCGCCCGTGGCCGAGTACTGGCGTGAGTTCGGCGCCAACGGTAAGGCCGATATCACCGTCCGGGAGGTGATGCGGCACCGCGCCGGGCTGTCACACCTGCGCGGCGTGCGGAAGCGTGAACTTCTCGACCACCAGCACATGGAGGAGCGGATCGCGGCCGCACCCGTCGGCAGGCACTTCGGCAAGTCCGCCTACCACGCGATCACTTACGGCTGGTTGCTGTCCGGCCTGGCCCGCGCGGTCACCGGCAAGGGTATGCGCGACCTGATCCGCATGGAGGTCGCCGAGCCGCTGAACACCGACGGCATCCACCTGGGCCGCCCGCCGCTCGGCGCGCCGACCACCATCGCCCAGATCATCCACCCGCAGCTGAACATCCCGAACCCCGTCTTCAACGCCGTCGCGCCCAGGATCGCAGCGCTGGAGGTGTCGGCCGTCTTCGGGTCGATGTACTTCCCCGGCATGAAAGCCGTTGTGCAGGGCGACATTCCGCTGCTGGACAGCGAGCTGCCGTCGGCCAACGGGGTGGCCACCGCACGCGCCCTGGCCCGGATGTACGGAGCGATCGCCAACGGCGGCGAGATCGACGGTCAGCGCTACCTGTCGGCCGAGTTGGTGGCGAAACTGACCGGCCGGCGCAACATGCGCCCGGACCGCAACCTGTTGGTTCCGTTGGCCTTCCACCTCGGCTACCACGGCCTGGGCATCCCCGGTGTGCTACCCGGTTTCGGTCACGTCGGCCTCGGCGGGTCGCTCGGCTGGGCCATCCCGGAGGCCGGATTGTCGTTCGGCTTCGTGCACAACCGGCTGCTCACCCCGTTCATCCTGACCGATCAGGCCGGGTTCGTCGCGACCGCGGCCCTGGTCCGCCGCGGCGCCGCCGCCGCCCGCAGGAACGGGTTCCGGCCGGTCAAGGAGTTCGGGGCGCCGCCGTACGGCGTGCGGCAGGCGGGCGTCGTCGCCGGCTAGGAAGCCGCTGCGGTTCGACGCGCCTTGTTGATCGGCGACTGGAATCTCTCCATCACCTCGATGTAGCGGGTGGGGGTGATCCGACTGAGGAGGTCGAGGAGCCGGGCATCCGTCCCTACGAGGATGCGGGACTTGCCGGCCTCGACGCCGCGGTGGATGATCTCCGCGGCCTCGTCGGCCGTTGTCGCCGTGACCGATTCGAACTCGGCGGCCAGTTGTTCACGTGATGGTGCATCAGGCTCTTGGTCTTGGCGGAATCGCGCGTTGTGGACGATGTTGGTCTTCACGCCGCCGGGATGAACGGAGACCGCGGTCACCCCGCTGCCGCGCAGCTCCTGGCGTAGTGATTCGGTGAATCCACGAACCGCGAACTTGGCTGCGCAGTAGGCGCTTTGGTTGCCGATGGCGGCCAGGCCGAAAATGCTGGAGGTGTTGACGATCGCCCCCTCCCGCTGCTCGACGAGCATCGGTAGGAACGCCCGCGTCCCATTGACCACGCCGTGGAAGTTGATGTCCCACACCCATTGATCGTCAACGGGGTCGGCTTCGAGTACCGGGCACGCCATCGCGACGCCGGCATTGTTGAAGACCGCGCCGACGACGGTCGGCGACCAGCTCTGCACGTCTTCGGCCCAGGAGCGTTGCGCGTCGGCATCGCGGACGTCGAGCACCCGCGCCAGCACCGGTCCCGAAATGCTGGCCTCGGTCTCCTTCAACCCCTGCTCGTCGATGTCGGTGATCGCCACCGGGCTGCCGTGCGCGGCGAGGCGCTGGGCCAGGCTGCGACCCATTCCGGAGGCGGCGCCGCTCACCACGACGGTGCGGCCGCTGATGGTCCGTTTTGCCTTGCGCAACGTTGCTCCTCGTCGGTCGTATGCGGGTACCGGCCAACGGGGTCGCCTTCTGCGCGCCGAGCCGTAAGTCCAGCTGCTTGCAGTGTAAATGATGTTAGATGGGGATGCCCGCCGCGCTCGACCGCATGATCGACTGCCCGCCGGTTTGGCGTAGGGCGGGTCCGGTTATGTTTGCTAGATGTCCGGATTGTCTCAACTGGAGGGAGGCTAGCTCATGAGCTTGATCAACACCACGCTGGCTGCCGCTGTGGTCTCGGGCGGACTTGTGGCGGGAATGCTCGGGCTCGGTGCCGCGCCCGCGGGCGCGGATCCGGTGCCGCCGCCACCGCCGACCCTGGGTGAGGTGCCGCCGTCCTGGGCGCCGATGAAGCCCGCCGAGTATTGGATCGGTCACCCGGTTGTCTGGACCTCGATGTGGGGTGGGCGCTGGGGGGTATGGATCAACGACGGCTTCATCACGCTGTCGGCCAACCCGGTCACCAACGGCGGCTGAGTCGATAACATCATCACCAGACGTCACATCTGCGACACATCTCGGACTCAATTGCGCGCGTACTATAGTCGGCGCGAGGGGGTCGAGGGGGTTTGCGGCTCTGGGCGTATCTCGACCGACGAGTGCGCTGTCGGGTCCACCGGGCCGGACGGACTGATGGGGCAGGAGAACGATGACTGGACTGAAGAGTCGGGCGACGCGGGTGGTGTTCGCCCTGATCGCGGCAAGTTTGGGCCATTTGGCTGCAACTGCTCCGGCCAGCGCTGACGCCACGGACGACTATCCGATCCCGCACCGGATCATCATCACGACCTGCGACACCGAGCAGTACCTCGCGGCGGTGCGTGACACCAGCCCGGTGTACTTCGAGCGGTACATGATCGACAAGAGCAACCGCCCGGCGGACGTGCAGCAGGGTGCGGTGGATCGCATTCACTGGTTCTTCTCGCTCGATTCGGTCGGCAGGCGCCAGTATTCGGAGAACACCGCAACCAACGTCTACTACGAGCAGATGGCCACCCGCTGGGGCAACTGGGCGAAAATCTTCTTTAACAACAAGGGTGTTGTGGCCAAGGCCACCGATGTCTGCATGAACTATCCCGCCGGCGACATGTCGGTGTGGGACTGGCCGGTCAGCCGCTGAGCAGATCGCCGATCCTGTTGCTTGAAATGGGCGGGCACCGGCGGAAACGAAACTGCTCGTGTCGACGAAATGCCACAGAGCAGACGCAGAAAAGATTTCGACACCAATCGGTGGACGGCGGGACGGGGGTTGATTTGCGGCGAATTCACGGCTTTTCGGCGGATAGTTCCGGCCCTCGGGCTCGTATCCGTGCTGTCGGGGAAGCGTCGGCCTTGCCCCTGCGCAGGACGCTCCGTTCCGCCCCGGACGAGTTTGCCGGAGACGTTCCAATTTGGATCGCGAGGCCTCGCGATCACTTCAGGCGACTGCCTTCGCTAACGAGCAGCACTAATGTTTGCGGGAGCAACAGCCGTGCGTCACGTCCCGGTAGATCGGGCGAGCGAGAAGATGCCTCCCAACAGGGCTTACATCCCAATTCATTTATTACGTTCCACCGGGAACCACCCCACCCTGGTCATGTGGCATGGTTTACTCTGACTGACGCTCAGATCCGCCCTCCGGGGTCGTTTGGGTTTGCGACCGGAACGCTCATGCCGCAGTATGGTGGCGGTCGCGCGGATAGCCAAGGAGGCCTACAATCTTTTCGCTCTTGAGACGGTTGTGGATTCCGTTGCTGGTTCTGCTGGTGGTGGCCGTCGGTGCATTCACCGTGTCGCGCCTGCACACTATTTTCGGCAGTGACAAACGCCCGTCATATGCCGATACACAAAGCGGCGACGCCTCGACAAAGGTCTACAACCCGAAGAAATTGGTCTACGAAGTGTTCGGGGCCCCGGGAACTGTGGCGGACATCAGCTACTTCGACGTCGACGGAACGCCCAAGTTCGCCAAGAACGTCACCTTGCCCTGGTCCTTGGAGAACGACATCAGCAAGGCGACCGCATTCGGCAACCTGATGGCCCAGGGTGACACCGACATGATCGGGTGCCGAATCCTGGTGAACAATGAAGTCAAAGCAGAGAAGATCTCGAACGAAGTGAACGCCTTCACCTCGTGCACGGTTCAGGCAGCATGACCGACACCACCGCCACCACACACCAGGCGCACCGGCCGCGCATGGCATCGTTCATCCGTTCATTCGCGCCGCTTATCGTGTTGGGTTGGTTGGCGATCACCGTTGTACTCACCCTGTTCGTGCCGCCACTGGAAGTGGTGGAGGCGACGCACTCGGTGTCGCTCACTCCGACCGGCGCTCCATCCGTCGAAGCCGCCGGCCGCATGGGGAAGCTCTTCAAGGAGACCAACAACTCCGCGAGCGTCGGCGTCATCGTTCTGGAGGGCGACAAGCCCCTGGGTGCGGATGCGCACAAGTACTACGACGAGATCATTCAGAAGCTCAAGGCCGATCCGAAGCACGTCCAGCACATCCAGGACTTCTGGGGCGATCCCCTGACCGCCGGAGCGGCGCAGAGCCAGGACGGCAAAGCCGTATACGTCCAATTGGACCTGGTGGGCACCATGGGTCAGGCCACGGCCAACCAATCGGTGAAAACCGTTCAGGATCTCCTGAACAATACCCCTGCGCCGCCCGGGGTTAAGGCATATCTCACCGGACCGGCGCCCATCATCGCCGACATGAGCGCCAGCGGTAACCGGACCGTCCTTCTCATCACGGCGGTCAGCGTCGGCGTCATCTTCCTGATGCTGCTCCTGCTCTATCGCTCGTTCATCACGACGATCATTCTGCTACTGACCGTCGGGATGGAACTGCAGGTGGCCCGAGGGCTGGTGGCGTTGCTCGGCCTGTACGGGATCGTCGGCCTCACCACCTACGTCGTCAACCTGCTGGTGACGGTCGGGATCGCGGCCGGAACGGATTATGGCATCTTCTTCGTCGGCCGCTACCAGGAGGCGCGGCAAGCTGGTGAGGACCGGGAGTCTGCCTTCTACACGTCGTACAAGTCGGTCGCGAAGGTGGTGCTGGCGTCCGGCCTGACGATCGCCGGCGCCATCGCGTGTCTACGGTTCACCCGATTGCCGTACTTCCAGCCACTCGGCGTCCCCGGTGCGGTCGGCGTTTTGGTTGCGGTGGCGGTTGCGCTCACCCTGATTCCGGCCGCCATCGCCCTGGGCAGTCGTTTCCATTGGTTTGATCCGAGGCGGACGGTCACCACCCACCGGTGGCGGCGGATCGGCACCGCGATTGTCCGGTGGCCCGTCCCCATCTTCGTCGCGTCCTCGGCGATTATGCTTGTCGGGCTTTTGACGCTGCCGGGATACCGGCCGAGCTACAACGATCAGAAGTTCATTCCCCAGAACATTCCCGCCAGCAAGGGATACGCCGCGGCGGCAAGGCATTTTCCCGAATCTAAGCTGACCGTCCCCGACATCCTGTTGGTCGAATCCGATCACGATATGCGAAATTCTGCGGACTTCCTGATCCTGAACAAGCTCGCGAAGGCGATCTTCGCCGTCCCCGGCATTGCGAATGTCCAGTCGGTGACCAGGCCCGAGGGCAAGGCCATCGACCACACGTCGGTTCCCTACATGCTGAGCTGGACGCAGGCCAATCAGCAGTTGTTCATGCCGTTCCAGAAGGCGCGCATGCAGGACATGCTCGACCAGGCCAACGACATGGCCACGATGATCCAATTGATGCGCCATATGCAGGATCTGATGACGCAGATGGTCAACACCACGCACAGCATGGTCGGCACCACCCATGAACTCGAGGAATCCGTTGGCGAGGTGCGGGATCACCTCGCGGATTTCGACGATTTCTTCCGGCCGATCCGCAACTACTTGTACTGGGAACCCCACTGCTACGACATTCCGATCTGCTGGTCGATCAGATCGATCTTTGACGCGCTCGACGGCGTCAATCTGATCACCGAGAAGATGAGGGATCTCGTCAAGGATCTGGACCAGTTGGACATCATCATGCCGCAGATGCTTCTGCAGCTTCCGCAGATGATTGCGACGCTGGAGAGCACCCGCACGATGATGCTGACCATGCATAGCACCATGGGCGGGCTGGTCGATACGCAGATGAACGCGGTCACAAATCCGATGGCGATGGGAAATGCGTTCGACGAGTCCAAGAACGAAGATTCCTTCTTCATGGCGCAGGACATCATCGATCACAACGCGGCCTTCCAGCAGATCAAGAAGATCTTCATGTCGCCGGACGGCAAAGCCGCGCGCTTCCTCATCACCCAGAACGTCGACCCTGCGACGCCTACCGGGATCTCGCGAGTGGAGCCGATACAGGATGCGGCTACCGAGGCGCTCAAGGGCACACCACTCGAGAACGCCACTGTTTTTCTGGCGGGCACCGCGGCCGCGACCAAGGAACTGGTTGAAGGGTCGAAATATGACCTGCTCATCGCGGGTGTGGCGGCCCTGTGCCTGATCTTCATCATCATGC
>JAGQTW010000217.1 GCA_020438785.1 Mycobacterium sp.
TCTCGTCGAGGTCCGCGGCATCGACGCCGCCGAGGCCGAGCCGATCGCCGTGGAGGACGGCCGCAACGCGCTGATCCAGACCGTCGCCGACCTGACCGGGGTGACGGTGGACCACTACGCCGAGATCGGCCTGCTGGGATTCTCCCTCATCACCGACGCCCTCGGCGGCGTCGAGGTCTGCCTGAAGGACCCGGTGAACGAGCCGCTGTCGGGGGCCGACTTCCCGGCCGGCTGGCAACGCTTGGACGGTCCGCAGGCACTGAGCTTCGTGCGTCAGCGCCACGACCTGCCGCGCGGCGATCTCGATCGGGTGGTGCGCCAGCAGGTGGTGATGGCTTCCCTTGCCCACGAGGTCATTTCCGGTAAGACGCTGCGCAGCCGGGCGACGCTGAACCGGCTTGAGGACGCCATCCAGCGTTCGGTGGTGATCTCCTCGGGCTGGGATGTGATGGATTTCCTCAACCAGTTGCAGAGGCTGGCGGCCGGCAATGTGGCGTTCGCCACCATCCCGGTGCTGGCCGAGGACGGCTGGAGCGACGACGGCATGCAGTCGGTGGTGCGGGTGAATCCGACCGATGTGCACGAATGGGTGGATGGCCTGCTGCACGACCAGGCCGAGGGCAAGACCGAGCAGATCGCCTACTCACCGGACAAGACGACGGCCGACGTCGTCAACGACACCAACATCAACGGCCTCGCTTCTGCTGTGTCGGATGTGTTGAGCGCCAAGGGATTCGCGGCCGGGACCGTCGGCAACAACGACAAAGAGCATGTCACCAAGAGCCAGGTGCAGGCGCCCGGCGCCGACGACCTCGGCGCGCAGGCGGTGGCCAAGGACCTCGGCGGACTGCCGGTGGTCGAGGACGACTCGATCCCCCAGGGCCACGTCCGGGTGGTGCTGGCCGGCGACTACACCGGCCCCGGGTCCGGCCTCGAGGGCAGCCTGCCGACGGCGGCCACGGTGGACCAGGCCGCCGGACAGGCCGGGGATTCGACTCCGCCGCCGCCGTCGCCGGTCATCACCGCGGGGTCCGACGACCCCAAGTGCGTCAACTGATGAATCTGACCGACGCGATTCTGGATCCGTTGCTGCGCGCCGATCCGATGGGGCCGCGGATCACCTACTACGACGACGCCACCGGCGAGCGAATCGAACTGTCAACAGTAACGTTGGCGAACTGGGCGGCCAAGACCGCCAATCTGTTGCGCGACGAATTGGGTTGCGGTCCGGGCAGTTCCGTCGCGGTCCTGCTGCCCGCGCATTGGCAGAGCGCGGCCGTGCTGTTCGGGGTGTGGTGGATCGGAGCCGAGGTGGTGCTTTCCGGTGGCGCCGATGTCGCCCTATGTACAGCGCCGCGTCTCGACGAGGCGGACGAGGCGGTGGCCGGCGGCGAGGTGGCGGTGCTGTCGCTGGACCCGTTCGGCAAGCCCGCACCGGATCTGCCGCTCGGCGTGACGGACTACGCGACCGCCGTTCGGGTGCACGGCGATCAGGTGGTTCCCGAGCGCGGGCCGGGCCCGGCGCTGGCGGGCCGTTCGGCCGACGAGGTGTTCTCGGCCGCCGTCGACTCGGCCGCCGCACAGGGCATCACGTCCGGGGACCGGGTGCTGTCGGTCCTGGGGTGGGCCACGCCGGCCGAGGTCGTCGACAACCTGCTGGCCGTGTTCGCGGCCGGCGCGTCGCTGGTTCAGGTCGCCAATCCCGATGCGGCCCTGCTGGATCGGCGCCGGGTCACCGAGAAGGTGACGCGCGACCTCAGCCGCTGATCTCGTCGGCGGCGCGCAGCCCCGAGTTGTAGGCGCCGTGGACGGTGGCGAAGGAGTTCCGGTCGGTGGCCTCGCCGGCGAAGTGCACCCGGCCGTCGACGGTGGCCGCGAGGTGGTCGCGCATCTCTGGGGTGGATCCGACCTTGTTGAACGAGTAGGAGCCCCGCGCGTACGGGTCGGCCGACCATCGGGTTATCCGGTAGTCGACGGGAGCCGGGATATCCGCGCCGAAAATGGTGCGCAGGGTGCCCATCGCACTGTCGATGATGGCGCCGTCGGACCAGGTTTCGACCGTGCGGCCGAAGTCGGCGGCGTTGAAGCCCAACAGGATCGGCTGACCGGCCGCGCGGGCGTAGTTGACCCACTGCGCCCACTGCCCGGCATTCTCGGCGGGCGGGACATACGTCAGCCAATCGGTGTCGGGCCAGAACCGACTGGGGAACCGCAGGAAGCACTTGTCCAGCAGGCCCATCCCGAGTTTGGCGATCGCAGTGGTGGTGTCGGCGGGGAGGTCCCGGCCGAATTGCACTGCGCCGCTTTGTAGTACCCCGAGCGGCAGGGTGACCACGACGTGTTCGCCGGTGTAGGTGTCAGTGCCCGCGCTGACGGTGACGCCGCTGCCGGTCCAGTCGATGCGGTCGACGACCCGGCCGGTGCGGATGGTGAGACCCTTGGCGAGGTGGTCGGTGATCGCGCCGTAGCCGGCGGGGAAGAGCACGTCGCCGCCCTCGAGCTCGTTGTCGTCGTCGAAGTAGCGGCTCGACAATTCCGTTGCGCTGCCGGCGTATTCCTGCTCGTACTCATTCAGCACCGATGCGACCAGCGCCCGGTCCGGCGGCGGCAGGGCGGCCCAGTTCACCGCGCGTTCGGCCACCGACCGCAGCGAGGTGTCGGGGTCGTCGTCCTCGGCTTCGTCCTGGGCGTCGCTGACTGCGGTGGCGACGACGTGCTGCCAGCGTTTCAGCGCCGCGGTGGCGGCGCGGTCGAGCGGCCGGCCGTCGGTGCCGTAGTCGGAGCTGTTCTCGTACGTCGTGGCGACCGTCCGGACCCCGACGGCACGGGCCAACTCGGCGATCGGGTTGCCGTCGACGCCGTGGATCCAGGACGCTCCGAGGTCGATCGCGGCATCCGACCATCGGCTGGTCCAGATGCGGCCGCCGATCCGGTCCCGGGCTTCCAGCAGCACCGCATCGTGACCCCGATCAGCCAGGGTGCGGGCGGCTGCCAGACCGGCGATCCCGGCGCCGATGACGATCACCTGCCGCCGCTCGGTGGTTGGTGGGCGATTGCAGGCTGCCAGCAGCGCGGCGGTCGACAGCCCGGCGGCCTGCAGGAACCGGCGGCGGCGCATCACGGTGCGCAGCCTATCCACAGATTCAGTTCCATCCACAGGTTGTGCCGACGTCTCGAGTATGGCCGTCGCAAATGGCAATATCGAACGCATGTTCGATGAATCGAGTACCGAGGCCGTGGTGGATGCCATCGGCGCCTCGGCGCGCTCGGAGAACATCGCCTGCGCGCGCCGGCTCGCGGCGATCGCCGAGCTGTACCGCCGGCGGGAAGTACCGGTCCAGGACGCCGAGGGCCGCGAGTTGTGGCGCATCGACCCCTGGGCGGCGGTCGCCGCCGAGATCGCGGCCTCCCAATCGATCACCGCGGGCGCCGCCGAGTCACTGCTGCACAACGCGGTCTGCCTACACCAGCGGCTGCCCAGGGTCGCCGCCGTGTTCGCCGCGGGCGAGGTCGACTTCCGGACCGTTCAGATGATCGTCACCCGGACGCTGCTCGCGGTGGAGCCTGCGGTCATGGCCGCGATCGACGCCGAAGTGGCCGACACCATCCGGGCCTGGGGTGGGTTGTCGATCTACAAGACCCAGACCGCGATAGACCGCATCGTCGAGCGTCACGACCCGGAGGCGCGCCGGCGTACCGAATCGGCGGTCCGCTCCCGCTGCGTCGACATCAAGCACGGCTCGAAGGTGGCCTACCTCACCGGCACGCTGCTCACCGCCGATGCCGCGCTGCTGGATCGGCGATTGACCTCGATGTCCAGATCCGTCTGCGCCGACGATCCGCGCGATATCGATCAGCGGCGCGCCGACGCGCTCGGCGCGCTGGCGGCCGGACGAACGGTACTGGCGTGCGCCTGCGGATCCACCGAATGCCCCGCCGCGGACAGCGATTCCCAGCCTTCGGTTGTCGTGCATGTGGTGGCCGAGGCGGCGACGCTCGAGGATGCCGATGCCAGCGTGGTGCACGGCACCCGGCCAGAGGACGACACCACCGAGGTAATCACCAGTCGCGAACGTTTGGTCGAGGTCCTGTGCGAGGCGGGCACCGCGCAGCCCGCGGCCGCGCCGGGCCCCGAGCGCGCTTCGGGTCTGGTGCTCGGCGGGGCGGCGATCTCGGGGAGCGAGCTGGCCGATCTGGCCGCCCGCGGCATCGCGGAACTGCGACCGGTGATTCATCCCGGCGACTCGCCGCCCGAGTCGCACTATCGGCCGTCGAGCAAGCTGGCCGACTTCGTGCGGTGCCGCGACCTCACCTGCCGCTTCCCGGGTTGTGACGCACCCGCCGACATCTGCGATGTCGACCACACGATTCCCTACGACCTCGGCGGTCCCACGCATGCCTCGAACCTCAAATCGCTATGCCGAAAACATCACTTGCTCAAGACTTTCTGGTGCGGCCCCAGTGGTTGGAACGACGAGCAGTATCCCGACGGCACGGTGCTGTGGACCTCGCCGTCCGGACACACCTATCGCACGGTGCCGGGGAGCGCGCTGCTCGTTCCCGCGCTCTGCGTACCGACCGCAACGTTGAACGTGGCTCGCCGCCAACCGCTCTCGCCCCACCGCGGCGTGATGATGCCCACCCGCCGGCGCAGCCGGGCCAGCGACCGGCATCGGTGGATATTGGCCGAGCGTAGTCATAACCGCGAAAACTCGGCGAAATCGACCTAGCTTCTCGTGATGACCACATCCCGCAAACTGCTGTGCGGCGTCTACGCCGTGATCGCCGTAGTCGCGTTGATCGCGACGTGGACCCAGACCATCGCCTACACCCACGACGGGGTCATCGCCTTCTTCGACAACTTCTGGCACGACGCACGGGTCAACGCCTCGTCGCGGAACATCACCGCGGACGTCCTGATGTTGGGTTTGTCCGTCGCGATCCTCATGGTGATCGAAGCCCGCAAGTACGGTGTGCGGCTGGTCTGGCTGTACATAGCCGGCGGATTCTTCCTCGCCATCAGCGTGACGTTTCCGCTCTTCCTGATCGCCCGCGAGAGGCGGATGGCCGCAACGGAGCCCACGACTCGAGTGCCGGCGCTCGACGTGATCCTGCTTGCACTGCTCGCGGCCGGCCTCACCGGCTTGACCATTTGGGTCGATATGGGCTGACAGCCCCAACCCGGCAGTACTTTCTTGGGATCGGTAGTCACGCCGCGACGGTTGGGTGAGAGCGATGAAGAACACACTGCGTTTCGCCGGGACGGTGCTGTCGGCCGCGGCGGCGCTCACGACCGTCGGCCTGGACTCGACGGGGACCGCCGAGGCGCGGCCGATCGCTCCCGTGCCACTTAGCTGGCCCGGCTGCCCCACCGACCACCCGGAAGGCCCCTGTCGCTGGTGCCCGGGTGACCCGCCGGTGCAGACCGGCAACCGCGTCACGAACCCGGTGATCTGGGACAACAACGTCTGCCACACCTACTGGTATGTGTACTTCGGCCAGGGCAACGTCGCGCAGAACATCTTCGAGGGTGAGACCCCGCCCCCGCCGCCGCCACCCCCGCCGCCGGCCATCATCAGCACCCGCGAGCAGTGCCTGGCCATCCTCGGGCCGCTCATCTGCCCCGGGGGCTGAGCATCGTAGGCTGACGCCCATGCCAGTGGCGTCGGAGGCCGCGGTCCTCCGGGCCGAGCGCCGCAGCCTGTACACCTACATGTTCACGATGCTGGGCCTGGCCGTGCTCGGCTTCGTCGTGTACGGCGTCACCCGGGTGTCCGCCACCCAGTTGGACGGCGTAATCTCGCTGATCAACGCGGCCGCGGCGTTCATCGCCGCACGGTTGGCGGTCACGGCGTCCCGCCCGGCCGATGTCGAAAGCCCCTACGGCCGACTGGCTTTGGAGAACCTCTACGCGCTGTTCCGATCGCTGATGATCCTCGGCGTCGTGGTCGTCGGCCTCGTCACCAACCTCGCCAAGGTGATCGAGTACCTGATCACCCGGCGCGGCAGTGAACCGGATTTCGGCCTCGCGGCCGTCTACACCGCGGTGTGCGTGCTGATCTGCTTGGGCCTGAAGTGGAACCACGAACGCAACAACCGTTCCGTCAACGGCGCCTCGGCGCTGCTCAAAGTGGAGGCGACGGCGGCCAAGATGGAAGCCTTCATCAGCGGCGGCATCTGCGCCTCGCTGATCCTGGTCGCCGTGGTTCCGGAGGGCACCTTCCTCACGTCGGACCGCTTCAACATCAAGGACATCGCCGACAGCATCATCGTGCTCATCCTGTGCGTCCTGCTGATCGGTGAACCCATCCGGCAGATCCGGCTGGAGTTCGGCCGGTTGTCCGGCCGGCGCGCGGACCCGGCACTGGACGAGGCGGTGCGGGCGGCGATCGCGGCGGTCTCCGAGGAGCACGGCGGCGAACTCGCGCACGAACTGACGCTCGTCGACGCGCTGGCCATCGCCAGGGGCAAGGCCATCGAGGTGGACCTGCGGGTGGCCTACACCGGCACGATGTCCGTCGAGGAGCAGGACGAACTGCGCGCCCACACCTACACCGAACTCCGCAACCGCATCGGCCCGCTCCGGCTCACGCTGGTGTTCAGTAAGTTTCCCATTCATGCGACGCCCACCGCTTGACCTGCCCGCCGCGCACGGCGGCTGGCGCATCGACGTGGTGGATGCCACCGGCTCGACCAACGCCGACCTGCTGGCCCGGCACGCCGGAGGCGCGGACATCACCGGCGCCGCGCTGTTCGCCGAATATCAGAGCGCGGGCCGCGGACGTAACGGCCGCAGTTGGTCGGCGCCCCCGCGATCACAGATCGCGCTGTCCGTCGGCGTCGGCGCCGACGGCGTGCCGCCGGAGGCGTGGGGCTGGCTGCCGCTGCTGACCGGGGTGGCCCTCGTCGACGCCGTCCGCGCCACGACGGGCATCGAGGCCGGGGTCAAGTGGCCCAACGACATCCTGGTCGGAACCGGCAAGCTGGCCGGCATCCTGGCCGAGGTGGCCGCGCCCGACCCGGTCATCGTGGTCGGCCTCGGGCTCAACGTCACGCTCACCGCCGCGGAGGCCCCGGATCCGCGCGCCACCTCACTGCAGATGCTGGGCGCCGAGGCCCTCGACCGCGACGCGCTGGCCATCGCGATCCTGGACCGGCTGAGCGCACGCATCGAACGCTGGCAGCGCACGCCCGGCCCGGACCCGACGCTGGTGGCCGACTACCACACGCACAGCCTGACCGTTGGCAGCCGGGTGCGGGCGCTGCTGCCGGGGGATCGGGAAATCATCGGCACCGCAACAGAAGTCGACGAATCCGGCCGGCTGCTCATCGACACCGACACCGACGTGGTCACCGTATCGGCGGGCGACATCACCCACCTGAGGCCGGCGAACTAACGCAGCAGCGCGCGGGACATCACGACCCGCTGAATCTGGTTGGTGCCCTCGTAGATCTGGGTGATCTT
>JAGQTW010000218.1 GCA_020438785.1 Mycobacterium sp.
GCCGGTGACACCCGCAACCGCGGCAGCGAAATGCTGGCGTTCGCAGCGGCTTACCGTGCCGCCGGTGTTGATCCGCCTCGCGATGAGGCACCGGATTATCTGCCGGTGGCGCTGGAGTTCGCCGCCACCGTCGACCCCGACGCCGGGCGGCGATTGCTCACCGAGCACCGGGTGCCGATCGACGTGCTGTGCACGGCATTGACGGACATGGATTCGCCGTACGCGCACACCGTCGCCGCGGTGTGCCAGACGTTGCCGGCGGCCACCGACCGCGATGTGCAACGCGCGCGGCATCTCACGCAAGCCGGGCCGCCTGCCGAAGCCGTTGGGCTGCAACCGTTCACGTTGACCGTGCCGCCTCGGCGGCCCGAAGGAGACCGGTGAGATGCTGGGCGAAGCCTTTTGGAACACGGTGCCGTATGTGACGCTGGCCATCGTGGTGGTCGGCACCTGGTGGCGATACCGCTACGACAAATTCGGCTGGACCACCCGCTCCTCGCAGCTCTACGAGTCACGACTGTTGCGAATCGGCAGTCCGATGTTTCACTTCGGCATCCTTGTCGTCGTCGCCGGCCACGTCATCGGCCTGCTGATCCCGGAGTCCTGGACCGCCGCAATCGGGATGAGCGAGCACGCCTACCACGTGCAGGCCGTGACGCTCGGCACGATCGCGGGGATCACCACCCTGGCCGGCGCCGCGCTGCTGATCTACCGACGCCGCACCCGCGGACCGGTGTTCATGGCCACCACCGTCAACGACAAGATCATGTACGTCGTGTTGGTGCTGGCCATCGTCGCCGGCCTCTACGCCACGGCGCTGGGTTCGGGCGTCGTCGGCGAGGCCTACAACTACCGCGAATCGGTGTCGGTGTGGTTCCGCTCCATCTGGGTGCTGCAGCCCCGCGGTGACCTGATGGCCGAGGCGCCGCTGTATTACCAGCTGCACGTGATGATCGCGTTGGTGTTGTTCGCGCTGTGGCCATTCAGTCGACTGGTGCACGCGTTCAGTGCACCAATCGGCTATCTGTTCCGGCCCTACATCGTCTACCGCAGTCGCGAGGTGGCAGCGAAGGACGAGTTGGTGGGGTCGCACCCGCGGCGGCGAGGCTGGTGACGCCATCTGATCGCATCGTTAACGAAATGCGGGACCGACGCGCACGCTGCCGGTGTGGGCCCCGTGACGGGTCATGTGCTCATGGTCGGGTAGTTCGGCAATTCGAAGTCGTCGCGCACGCTTCGGGTGAGGAGCAGCTCGGCGAGCGGACGGAAGTTCATCGTTCTCATGGCCAGGTTGCGAAACCAGATGCCCAGCCTCGTCTGTGTCGCGAAGACAGGAAGATATTTCTGGGCGGCGCCTTGTTTGGCTTCGACAAAATGGCGCAGTCGCGTCTCGTAGGCGTCGAAAGCCCGCCGGTAATCCCCACGGGCACAAGCGAGTTCGCCCGCTAGCACATAGGCCTCTGTCATCGCCAGACCGGTGCCCTCGCCGGCCAGCAAGGAGACACAGGCGGCTGCGTCGCCGACGAGCGCGGTCCGGCCACGCGACCAGCGGTCCAGCCGGATTTGGCTGACGACATCGAAGTACAGATCATCGACGCCGTCCAGCGCTGTAAGGATGTGGGGGCATTCCCAGCCTGCAGCACCGTATTCGCGGCGCAGAATCTCCTTGCGCGCCTCAACGTTGCCGGGGTCGGCGGCGTGGCTAGAGCGGAACACGAACAGAAACAAGGTGCGATCGCCCCGCAGGGTAAACCGTCCGATAGATCGACCCGGCTCGCTGTAGGTCACGTAGACCAGGTCATCGCGGGGCCGATACGTCTCGACAACACAGGCGGCGACCCGGCAGCCCAAATAGTGTTCGACGTCTGACTCGGGCCCGAACGTCAGGCGACGCACGTTGGAGTGCAACCCGTCGGCACCGATGACGAGGTCAAAATCCCGGGACTTGGCTTGGGCGAAGCTGACATTCACGCCGTCGGGGTGTTCGTTGATGGCGGTGATGGAATCACCGAAGATCGTTTCGACGTCGTCTTCTATGGTGGCGTAGATGGTGGCGGCCAGGTCCCCGCGCGGCAGGCTGGTGAAACCGGCGCCAGTTGCGCGCCGGAAAGCGTCGACGCCCACGCTGGCTCGCACTTGATTGTCGGGCCCGACCGAGCGGATCGACTGCACCTGGTAGCCGGCCTCGCGGATGGCCGCCTCGATCCCCATCAGTTGCGCGACGCGGTAGCCCACTCCCCAGAAGTCGATCACGTAGCCGCCGGTGCGAAAGTGCGGCGCTCGCTCGATCAATGTCGGCTCGTGGCCGCTTCGGTGCAGCCAGTGCGCGAGCGCCGGCCCCGCCACACCAGCTCCGCTGATCGCAATTTTCAAAGCCTCAGCTCCTCTGACCGATCAGATAGCGATGTTATCGATGACCACTAAAGCGTCCTCGATACCAACCCGCCGACTGGAATGCATGTGCGGGGAGTAACAAGTTCAGCCCACCAATAATGCGTCGAGTTCGCTTGCGTCGACGCCTCGCAGCCGGCGGTGCATCGCTTTGGCGATTCTGGCGGCCTGGATCGCCGCGCGTTCCGCGACAGGACCGTGGTACTTCTCGTCGATGGCGGCATTCCACAGTTGTAGCCAGCGCACAAAGTGGTTGGCGGACAATGGATGCCGATCGTGAAGCCGCCGATGAACCACCAGGGCGCTGCCGTGGTAGAGCCCCGCGCGGAACAGGACGGTCTCCCAGAAGTCGCACATCACCGCAAGATGCGACTCGAGCCCCTTCGCCCGTAACTCGATGAACGGTTCGGCGAGGACATCGTCGACGAACACCCGGCCGTAGAAGCGCCGCAACAACTCCTCCACGTCAGCACGGCTGGCCAGATCCGTCATAGGTCGCCCGATTTGCGCGCGACGATGGCCACGGCGGTCAATCGGTCGCGATGCTTGACGAAGGTGCGACGCATGCCAAGCACACGTCGGCGCGCATCGCGGTGGGTGAGCACATTCTTGGCGAACCGCAGCGCGCCGAGAAGGCCCTCGTCGGAAACCAGCCGTCGTGGTTGCAGCAGCGCCATGGGGGCGGTCTCGATGTGGTCCACGCGCAGGCCCTGGTCGGCCAGCAGCTGTTGCCACTCGGCGACGGTGAGCGGACGCGCGTTGACTTTGATCGACTTGGCTAGGGCCTGGCGGATGTCGGTCTTGACATCGTCGGGCAGCTCGTCGGGCGTCAGGGCGAGTTCGTGGATGGCGTATCGGCCCCCGCGCCGCAGTAGCCGCGTCGCCTCAGCGACGATGGCCGCCTTGGCTTTATCGTTCTGCATGGTCAGCATCACCTCGCCGACCACAACATCTGCACTCCCGTCGGGTAGCCCGGTGTCGGCCGCGTCGGCGACGCGGGCGTGGCCGTATCCGGACACGATCGACCGGACCGCCGCGGCGGCGTTGGGATCCTGCTCGACTCCCACATAGGAACGCGGGCGGCGGTGAATGATTTCGGCTGCGGTGCGACCCAGTCCTGGTGCCAGTTCGACCACATCGCTGGCTGCTAGGTCGGCCAGCGCCAACAGTTTGTGGGTGAGTTCTGCCCCTCCTGGTCGAAGCACACGCTTGCCGAGGCGCGCCAGCAACCAGTGGCCCTGCACCGCGGCGTCGTGGCGAGTGGCCAACGGCAGGGGCAGATCGGCGTCGGCCGTGTCGCGCTGAGACATTCATATCTCCCTCTATGTTTTTACAGGTGCTGTTGTATAAACTCTAGTTCATGACATACGTGATTGGGAAGCCATGTGTCGACGTGATGGATCGGTCCTGCATCGAGGAGTGCCCGGTCGACTGCATCTACGAAGGCGGGCGCGCGTTGTACATCCACCCCGACGAGTGTGTCGACTGCGGCGCGTGTGAGCCGGTGTGCCCGGTGGAGGCGATCTTCTACGAGGACGACCTCCCCGAAGAGCAGGGGCCTCACCTGGCCGACAATGCGGCTTTCTTTACAGAATCTCTGCCCGGCCGCGACAGCCCACTGGGATCACCGGGCGGTGCGGCGAAAGTCGGTCCGCTCGGGGTGGACACGCCACTGGTGTCGGGGCTGCCGAGGGTACAAGAGTGAGTCGAGAAGGTGTGCTGGCCGTTTTGAGGGGTGCGACCACTGCGTTGACGATCCCGCAGATCGCCGATGAGCTTGGGGTGCATCCGAATACGGTCCGGTTCCATCTGGACACCCTGGTCACCGAGGGCCGGGTCGAACGTGTCGAGCCCGACCGCAGGCGCCCGGGCCGTCCGCCGCTGATGTTTCGCGCTGTGCGTGGGATGGACCCCGGCGGGACCCGGCGCTACCGAGTGCTCGCCGAGATCCTCACGTTGGCCCTTGCCGGGGACCGCAACGCCAGCGCCAAGGCACTCGAGGCCGGCCAGGCGTGGGCACGGCGGGTGACCGGCCCGACGAGAAAGGCGCCAGGCGCCCAACAGTCGATCAATCGGCTGGTCGAGTTGCTCGACGAACTCGGGTTCGCACCGCAACGACGGACAGCTCACGGGCAGCCGCAAATCGGGCTGCGTCATTGCCCGTTCCTCGAACTGGCGCAGGATCGCTCGGCGGTCGTCTGCCCGATCCACCTGGGGCTCATGCAGGGGGCGCTGGCGACGTGGAGTGCACCGGTCACAGTTGACCGGCTGGATCCGTTCGTGGAGCCGGACTTGTGTCTGGCCCACCTCACGCCGGCCGCGGCATCGTGAGTCCTGCGTCGGCGTTCGCGGTCGCTCTCACCTTCGTTTGGCTGGGCATGGTGCTGGCCATCTCGTTCCTGGAAGCGCCACTGAAGTTCCGGGCTCCGGGCGTAACGCTGCAGATCGGACTGGGCATCGGGCGCATGGTCTTTCGTGCGCTCAACACCGTTGAGTCGCTACTCGCCGTCGGCATCCTCGCTGCCTTGACGCTCAGTCGCCCATCAGTCAGCGTCGTCGTGGCGTTCGCGATCGCCGTCGTCGCGCTGGTCGGCCAGCTGCTGGGCGTGCGACCGCGGTTGGCGCGCCGCTCCGATGCGGTGTTGGCGGGCGACGAGGGGTCCCGCTCGCGCGCGCATTACGCGTACGTTTTGCTCGAAGTGGTCAAGGTGATCGGCCTTGCCCTCGGCGGAATACTGTTGCTGTCCGGCTGAACAGGAGAGATATCCCGAGATGGAATCAATTTCACTGATCGACATGGCCGAAGAGAAGCTGACCGAGGCGCGCACGGCGCACAGCGGCCGGGCTGCGCACACCATTCACGGTGGTCACGATCACGAATTGCGGCAGACGGTCATGGCGTTGGCGGCTGGGCAGGAGCTGGCTGAGCACGACAGCCCGGGTGAGGCGACGCTTCAGGTGCTACGCGGCCACGTCCGCCTCCACACGAAATCTGATGCGTGGGAAGGTAAGACGGGCGATCACGTAACGATCCCATCCGAGCGGCACGCGCTGACGGCGATTGAAGACTCGGTGATTTTGCTGACGGTCGTTGCGCAGCTTCCGCGCGCGTGATCACGCTGCGCGACACGTTCGTGGAGTCGGCCGGTGGTGCAGTCAATCACCGGGCGATCATGCGTCTGCCTGGGTGCGCGGCATGCCATGCGTCGATCGATGCGTCCCACTCGTCGCCGTCGAGCGCGGTCAGCGAGGCGGGGAAGAGTCCGTCCTCCTCCTTGCTGATGTGTTCATACAGGTCGGACATCGCGTCGCGGATGGCCTGCTTGCCGTCGGCTGTGGAGATCTCGACCGTGGCGAGCAGTTCGGCCAGCTCGCGGTGCTCGCGAACCAGTGGAGCGATGTGCTCTGCGTACATCTCCTCGCGCGACATCACCCGAAACAGCCCGGTTTCCTCGCCGAGCCAGTGCGCGGCCAGTTCTGTCGCCATCTCAGCGAGCAGGTGCCGTGCCTGGGCCAGGTCGCCCCGATCGATGGCCCGCACCGCGTCGCCGCCGAAGTTGATGGCACGTTCGTGTTCGGCGATGTAGTCGCGCAGCAGCGGCATCTCTCGACACCCGCAGTAGTGGCACATCACTTCCAAACGCTACGCGTCGGTCCGTCGGGGTGTCCGGACTCACCGGAGTCGGTGGTAGGCCGCCGTGGCAGCCATCGCGTCGTTCAACATCGAACGAACGGCCATGGTGAAGGCCGTCACCTCGACTCGATGTGTTGGTGCGCCGCACCGTCGAAATCGCCGCCGCCGACATAGACGGATGACCATTCGGCATCCACTGATATTTCGCATTGCCCGCAGCCGGCCGTCGCGGTGAGGTTGGGGCCCTGATCCTGGCCGCCCACGACGATGCGGGCCAACTCGTGCTGCTGGGTCAGGTGGGCACCGGTTTTAGCGGTGCCGAACGTCGCCGTCTGGCCACACTGTTGGCCGGGACCGAGGTCCCAGCGCCGCCGGTGGCGGAGGGGGCCTCGATGTCGGGGGTCCAGTGGTTCAAGCCGCGGTATGTCGGTGAAGTTGCCTACCGCGAGTATCACGCGGGCAAAGGTCTGCGCCACGCGTCGTGGAAGGGACTCCGTACTGCGCCCGTGTCGGGGGTGTGTTTGCCGCGCGATGCCGGCGCGGCGCCCGGCTGATTACGAGTGGGTGCCCCACCAGGCGTAGAGCTGGTCCAGCCGAGGGTCGGTGGGGCCACCGGATTGCACGTCGGCGATGAGCCGTTGCGCGTCGTTGGTCCACACCACGCGCGGGCGCCCATTGTTCAGCCCGCACAGCACGGTTCCGCGGGTGACGGCGGGGGTGTCGTTGCGTCGCCACGGGCCGGGAGACTGGATGTTGCCGGGGCAGACGACCACTGTCGTGGATTCGACGAGCTGGTCGAACGTGGTGCGCAGCGCCTCGGGTCCGCCGGCCAGGGTGTAGGTGGCGCTGCGGGGTCCACCGGGGTCGGTGTTTGGTCCGCAGGTGATCACCGTCGCGCCATCGGGGGATGGTGCTGGGGTGCATGCGTCGGCGGGATAGCCGGACGGGAGTAGCCGCCGGAGATCTTGCAGCGCTGCGGGCGGGGCCGCGGTGGTCGTCGGTGGCGCCGCCGTGGGCGCGGTGTCGGGCGGGTCGGAGCCGCGTCCGATAAGCCACACCGACAGGGCGATGATGAGCACGGCGGCGACTGCGAGTGCCGCGAGCAGCTGGCGCCGTTGCGAAACGGCACGCGTGTGGGGGAGCAGGCTAATGAAATCCGCTGCTGCGCCGTGGGACTCGGCCCCGCCTAGCTCAGTGTGGGGTGGCGGCTCGTCGCGATCGGCGGGCGGTGCCGCTGGAGCCGAGGGCGGGGGGAGGGTGAGTACCGCGCTGGCCGCGGCCGCGAAGTCGCCGGCGGTGGGGTAGCGGTCAGCGGGATTCTTGGCCAGCGCCTTGGCGATCACGCTGTCCAGTTGTGGTGAGGCCCAGCTGAGCCGGTCGGACACTCGGGGCGGGGTGGTGTCCAGATGAGCTTTCACTGTGGCGCCGACCCCGGCGTCTGTCGGGTAGGGGTGTTCTCCAGTCAGCAGCCGAAAGAGCGTGCATGCGAGGGCGTAGACGTCGGCGCGTCCGTCCAAAGCTGCGGTCCCGGTGATGACTTCGGGCGCGCTGTAGGCCAGGGTGGCGCTCATGGGCCCGTCGCCAGTTCCGCGGCTGTGGGGGGACAGGGCGGCACCGAAGTCGGTGAGCACGACGCGGTCGAGACCGCCCGGCAGTTTCTGGGCGGCGATCAGGAAGTTCGAGGGTTTGATGTCTTGGTGTACGACCCCGCGGGAGTGCGCATAGTCCAGGGCTCTGGCGACCTCGGTGATGATGTGGGCTGCCCGCTCGGGTGTCATCTGTCCGTCGCGCAGCGCGGTCTCGGCGTTGGTTCCCTCGACGTACTCCATGGCGATCCACAGTTGGCCGGTGTCGGTCTCCCCGCGGCTGAACACGCGCACGATGTTGGGATGTTCCAGCCCGGCGGTGATGTCGGCTTCGTGGAGGAACTGGGCGCGAACGTGGTCGCCGTTGGCGGAGTCGGCTTGAAGCACTTTGAGCACTTCCCGGCGCGGGAGGGTGGGACTGTGCACCAGGTAGACCGTCGCCATCGCCGTGACGGCCAGGACCCGCTCGACGCGGTATCCGGCGATGTGGGTGGGCGGTGTGGGTAGGCCCTCTGGTGCGGTCATGGCGACGCCTTCCCTGCCAAACGGCCATTGCTACGCACGTGTGTGCTCATAGCCGCAGCCGTTCGACGGCTTGTCCGGTGACCTGCGCGATCAGGTCGAAGTCCGTGTCGAAGGCGAGCACAGTGAGGCCGGCCATCTCGGCGACAGCAGCCACCAGCAGATCCGGGATCGCCGGGGCACGGTGCAGCCCACGGTCGGCCAGCTGGAGCTGCACGCCCACGGCGCGGTCCTCGGCGGCCGGAGTTAGGTACTCGAGCGGCATCAATGCCAACGGCGGCGCGCCCGATTCGCTGCGGGCCTGCGGCCCGTTTCGGAACGAGTAGCCGATCTGTAGGCGGGTGACGGTGCTCATCCGCACGAGGCCGCGTTCGATGCGCTCGACCCAAGCCTGAGCATCTGGCGAGGCCACCAGTCGCGTGTAGGCCGATTTGTCGATGAGCCAGTTGGTCACCGCCACGCGGCGTCCATAACGTCGGGATCGTCGAGGTCGGTGGCTGCCGCGGCGGCGCGGCGTAGATCATCGACGGTCATGGTCCGCGTGGGGGCACTCACTAAACCTTCGGTCTCGAATCTGGTTCGCAGATACTCTTGGCGTGAGAGACCGCGGGCGGCGGCATCAGCGTCGATACGCGCGATCGCCGCGTCGGAGAGACCACGGATCAGCACATCGCCCATCGCGCATGACCTCCTGATATCATCGCTATCAGTTTACAGGGTGTTTAGCTAGCCCCCTGCGGCGACACTCATCGCGACGGGCATCCGCGCGACCGCGCCGACTCCTGCTGTCACCAGGGCTCTGCATGCCCGATAATTGGTGGCGTGACCATTCAGCTTGAGGCGGCCCAGGCGCTGGCTGTGGTCGAACGCGCCCGCTCGCTGTTCGGTACACCCGGGCCTGTGGCGACGTCGGGCGCTCCTCTCCAGACGGCCGCGGAATCCGTCAGCGGCGCCGGCCAGCAGATGTCGGGCCTGTCTGGTCAGCTCGTCGATCGGCATGCGTCGGTGGTACAGCAGCAGAACCGGGAGCTGGTCACCGCCGGCCGTACCGACTCCACCTTGGAAGCTCGATTGGCCAGCGCTGCGCAGATCACTGAGGGCGGGGCGCGCCAAATGGACACGATTGTCGCCCAGACACGCTCGATCGCCGAGGTGGCCGGATCGGCTCGCACGCCGGCGGCGGAGATGATGGTGCTCAAGGCCCTGCGGACGCAGGTCGCCCGCGCCCAGTCGGTAGTGGCCTCGACTCAGCAGCAGTCCAGCCAGGCCGCCGGCGAGGTGAGAGCGCTCAGCTACGGCTCCGGTGAGTTGCCCCAGGCTCCGGCCGACCTTCCTACCGACAAGCCGGGGGAAGACCCACCGCACGGTGAAGATCCGCGGTACTGGCTCGATGTCACCAAGTTGACCTACGTGGGTGACGGCGAGCTCGCGCCACCGAACTACAAGCAGGTGGGCCCCAACCTTTGGTATCCAGACCCTGAGGGCGGCCTGGGGTATGTGCCGCCCCCGGCGCCGGCAAAGTACCCCCTCGATCTGAGCGACGTTCGGGTGATCGACCCCGACTCCGGTGCGCTCTTCCCGCCGGGCTATCAGCAGGTCGCTCCGGGAATTGGTGTCCCACACCCTGATTCCTATTACGGTGCGCAGCCGCCGTGGCCCAAGCCGCAGCAGCCCATTGATATCCGCGACGTGGTTGAGATAGCGCCAGATCAGCTTGCCCCGTGGGGTTACGTGGAGTACATGCCCGGGTGGTGGGTTCCCGATCCGTCCAGGCCCTAGCGAGGAAGCCACGGGGTTGGGTTCGTCGTAGTGTCAGATTAATCGCGGCCGGCCCTGGTGGTCCTCGACGATGCAGCGTTCGCGGCGCAGTAGCGCGTCCAGGAGGGCGTTGATATGCGCGACGGCGCGGTCGTCGAGGCGGACGGGCCCGTAGATGAAAACATGACCGGCGCCGGCGGTCAGTCCGACAGACTCCGGATCACCACCGGCACGTACATGCATCTCCCAGTGAATACGCGATCCGACATCATCGGCGCGCGCATCGAGCAAGGCAAGACTGCTCGCTGAAACCCCCACCGGAAGATCGTAAGGGCACCTCAATAGGTTGCTGAGCAACAATTTTCGCTGCGCACCCGGTACCGCGCTACGGAAGACGGTGGGTCGCGTGGTGACGCGCTCGGGCGTGCTGACCAAGAGATTGACCACGGTGTCGCAAACGCGCCCTAGCATCAGCGCCATGCTTGGTTTCTGGGTTATCGCGTCGGCCGGATTGCTTCTCTTAGCGGCGTTGGCTGTTGAGACGTACGTGAAGCGCCGATGGCCATCCCGCAGCACACTGGGACTGGGCGCGGTCGTTGGGCTCAGCGCCATCCTGTTCGCGTTCGTTGGTATCGGCGCCCTCGTTGAAGGCGCCCTTCACCGTGCGGCGTGGCTGCGCGACGACGAGATGGCGCTATGGGTCGGAGTCCTGCGCCTCTGGTCCATCTTCGTGTTTGGCGCCCTTCGAGCGATCCCCTGGGTGGTCGCGCAGCGTGAGTGAAGATGACACCGCACTTCTAGCTAGCGTGCTGGCCGGAACACTGAAATGTCCAGCAGCGCAGCAGAACTGAGACAGTTATCCACCAGCTCGAACAGTGAACACCTCATCGGCGACGCCCGCTAGGGCGGCGCGCGCATCATCGAGATAGGTGAACATCGTCGCCCGCCCGAGCAGGGCCGGATGACCGGGGATTCCCGTGAGGCCGAGGTCGAGCCAGTCGCGGTCGAGCCGGTCCGCCGACACCAATTGACGACCAAGCCGGCTGGCGCCGTCGAGGGCAGAAGCGACCGCCATGCCTGAATTCGTCGGCAGCATCGTATGGATGACCTCGGCCACCGACCAGGGGCGCAGCCGGGAGGCCGGCATGAGGTCATCGACGATCGCGGCCACCACCGGCAGTACGGTGAATATTGGCATACCGTCGAAGAATTCGATGTGCTCGTCGAGCGCCGCCTCAAGTTCCCCGCCGTTGAACAGCTCTCCGAAACGGGCCTCCCGAGTGCCCAACTGGGCGAGACGGTCAGCGACCGGCTGGCGGCTCTGTCCGAGCTGCACCAGAACGAAGTCCACCGCGCCAACCGTCACCGCGGGGGAGCCCACCTCGGCGGCCAGATCGGTCATTCGTATCTCTGCGCGCCAATCGCGACACCAACTGACCGTGGCGGCGTCGAGGCTTTCGAAGTGCAGCACCGGCAGGCTCAGCTCCGCGGCGCCTCGGCGCGCCACGTGCGGCCGGCGTAGGTACTCGTCGAGGTCAACAGCAGCTGGTGCGCTCATCAGGGTGCACACCCCGTGGCAGCGGTCGGCATCCTCAATTCGTCACAGTGACGAAATAACGCTGCTGACCCCCGGCATATGTAGTGCGGTCGACGGGGGACGTGACGCGCACCCCAGTAGAGAACACCTGAAATTTCACTCGATCGCTGCCCGGCGCCATTCGTGCCGGACGGATGCACCGCCGGTGGCCGCCGGCCCATTCCATGGCTGACGCGCCCTTGACGCACGCCATAGACCGAGGTGATCACCGCCGTGACGCTACCGCGCCGGCACTGGACGCTCCTTGTCCGGCTCGCGCGCCCTGCCGGCAACTCTGGCAGTTGCGTAAGAATGCAAACATGAATACCGCTGCGCCACAACGCATTTCGCCGATAATAGTGATTATGTCAACTCACAATTGGCACATGTGCGGACCGACACTTGACGTACGGATACTGTCGCAGAATACTTGGCGGTATGGCAATCCCCCGCCTCGTCGAGTTGATCGACAGGTATCGGACCGCCCACGGCGTCAGCGAATCCGAGGTGGCCCGCCGGATCGGCATGTCTCGGGAGAATCTGCGCAAGTGGCGGATCAACGGTGTCAGCCGCCTCCCGGACCGCGAGAATCTGGCGGCCGTCGCGCGCGTGATCGGCAAGCCCTATCGCGAGGTCGTTTCCGCGGCTCTCTTCGACACCGGGTACCTCACCGACGACCAGGCGTCCACACCGAGGCCTCACGATGAGGTCCTCCACGACACGATCAGCGTGCTTACCGAGGCAACCCGGCTGACCAACCAACCGATGCGGCAAGCGACGTCAGGCCAATGGGAGGTCGATCCCGATCCACGCGCCGCGCTGCGCATCGACTGGGCCGCCTTCGTAACGCTGGCCCTGGCGGGCGCGGCGGCCAACGTTGGGAGTATCGAGGAAGCTTTGGCAGGCCGGCCAGGCTCGTGGGAGGCCGAAATGGTGCGGCGCACACTACAAGCCACGGTCTTCGACGACAAAGACCTACTGCGCCATCGCACCGAGCCGGTCGTGGTCGATCTCTGGGTGGAAAGCATTCTTGCCCAGCTCGACGACGGCAGCGACGACGCCTATGCCGACGCACAACTCGAACTCGATGCCCGCGCCGACGCCATTCCTGAGCCCACCGACCTGCCGCCAGGCCCCTTCTCCCCCAACGACCCTCGCATCGCAGCCGTGGACTGGGTGGACGTGGACGACAACGGCTACCTGATCATCACCCACGATGGCTGGACCGGCGACGCTGACGACGTGGCTCTGCTCTCCGAGCTCTCAGCGGAGGCCGAGGCCTCCCGCGATCCAACCCCCGGCGAGATCGCCTATGAGCAGGCCATGCAGTCGATCGCTGCCCTGGTCGACGCGCTCAATGAGCAGCAGAAACGCGAATACACCGAGTACGCGACCCGGCTCACCGAGGCCATCCACGCGCAGCTCGCAGCCCTAGAGCTGACGGTTCCGCTGTCGATCACCGTCACCCTTGCCCCCGAGACCTGGGCTCACGAGGACTTCGACAAGCACGCACCGACGACGTACTCCAGTAGCACCATCGCTGGCGCCATCGAAAGCGCCGTCATGGAGACCCCCACCCCCGCAGCCCTCCCCGGCAGTCCCCTCGAACGGCTCGAAGCAAGTCGGAAAGGTCAGTAACAACAAGCGAGGTATTTCTTCACCACGTCGAGTGCGGCCCCGTGCAACTGCTCAACAGCGCCCCGACACCGGCCACAGTGCTGGCCAGCCTGCCCGGCCCTGACGGCGCCGCCCAGCTATGCGTTCAGCTGGCGACACCCGTTAAGCACCGCCTCCCTGCGACCGCGTCGGACGCCGACTACCCGCCGGGCCAACTCGGCCGAGACGCACACGGGCCATTCCTGTGGATCTACTACGCGGCTTTGCATCCCCGCGTGCCCGGGACCGACCTTGCCAAGCCTGCCCTCGATCTCCCCATCGACGTCTCCTACATCCTCGACCCCAGCATCGGCCAGGCTGACGTTCTCGACGCCACGAAGATGGTGTGGGTCGCCACCGCGCTCCTAAACCATTCCGCACAGCACTCCCCCACACCGCTGCCTTCATGGCCAGACCTGGAGGACCTCGAACCAGACATCCGCACCGCCGGCGGCCCACCACCCCACTAGGGCCTAGAACAGCGCATTGAGCACGCCCTGATATGTAGACCGTTTT
>JAGQTW010000219.1 GCA_020438785.1 Mycobacterium sp.
TACGCCGACGGCGACTTCGCCTGCCCGCTTCCCGTCGAGATATCGGCGGTGCCGGCCGCCCTGCAGATCCGCTGCCCGGCCTGATCCCGCGTTATCGGCTGACGCCGCGGATGAAGATGTCCAGGACGATCTCGGCGTAGTCCGGCCGGACCGGGCCGTCGGTGAAGACGGTGTCGAAGTTGATGGCGGCCAGCAGCATCTTCATCGCCTCGGAGATGTCGAGGCCCTCGCGCAGTTCGCCGCGCCGGGCGGCCCGCTCCAGCATCACCGACATCCCCTCGATGCGGATGTTCCAGAAGTCGGGGCGCACCTCGGTGCCGTCCAGGTCGTTGGCGTGGTTCGGCAGGAAGGCATGGAACAGGGCCCGACGCCGGTCGGAGTTGTGATACTCGATCTGGGCGCGCACGTATTCGGTGAGGTCACCCCGCAGGCTGCCGGTATCCGGGACCGGGACATGCTCGCGTGCCCTGCTGAGCACCGCGTCCATCAGCAGCACCCGACGGTCGTGCCAGATCGCGATGATCACCTGCGGGTCGACGCCGACCCGGGTGGCGACCCGTTCGATGCTGAACCGGTCGATGCCGACGAGCGCCAACTCCGCCAGCGCAGCATCGAGGAATTTCCGGCGCTGCCGCGCCGAAACCGCATTCTCCGTAGTCATTTGATCCACCGTATCGTGGGCATGCCGGACGACCGGGCTGCTGGTTCAACCGACCAGTAATTTACTCCGACGTCAGGCCACCGCAACCGAAGCGATCGGTCAGCCGACTCCCCGGCTCAGCCAGCTCACCTCGGCGCCGTCCCCACCGTCGCGGTAGGCCTCCAGTGCCTCGTCCCACGCCGTGCCGAGCACCGAATCAAGTTCGGCGGCGAGCATGTCGGCACCGGCTGCCATCAGCGAACGGAGCCGCATCTCGCCGACCATGATGTCGCCGTTGGCGCTCATCGCGCCGTGCCAGAGACCGAGTTGCGGGGTGTGGCAGAACCGCTGTCCGTCCACGCCGGCGCTGGGATCCTCGGTGACCTCGAAACGCAGCACGGGCCAGGAGCGCAGCGCGTTGGCCAGCCGGGCGCCGGTTCCCACCGGGCCCACCCAGTTGGTCACCGCACGCAGTTGGCCGGGCATCGCCGGCTGCGGGGTCCACTTGAGGTTCGCCCGGGCATCGAGGGTCGACGACAACGCCCACTCGACATGCGGGCACACCGCCGCGGGCGAGGCGTGGATGTACACCACGCCGGTTGTCGCGTCGGCGAACTGGTTCGACGCACGCATCGCTTGCTCCTTCGGCTCCACTAGGGACGTCTTCCCCAACGACCTGGTGTTTCCGACGGTGCAGGTGTGTCGTGCGTGTCTATTGTGCCTCTTGAGGCCTGTGTTGCGCTAGTCCGGCCCGAACTCTCTCAGAACTTCATCAGACAGCGCCGGCCACAGCGGCTTGGCCCACTCATCGAAGTCCCGCGCGGTCAGCACGACCAGCGACAACTCCCGGGCGGGGTCGACCCACAGGAAAGTGCCGGTCTGGCCGAAATGCCCGAACGTCCGCGGCGAGTTTCTCGTCCCCGTCCAGTGCGGTGACTTGTCGTCCCGGATCTCGAAGCCCAGACCCCAGTCGTTCGGCCGCTGCACGCCGAAGCCGGGCAGCACCCCGGACAGCCCCGGGAACTGCACGCTGATCGCCTCGGCGTGCAGTTGCGCCGACACGGTCCGCGGCGCGAGCAGGTCTGCGGCGAAAACCACCAGGTCATCGACCGTGGAGACCCCGCCGAAGCCGGCCGCGGCCGCCCCGCCTTCCAGCCGGGACGCCGTCATGCCCAGCGGTTCGAAAACGGCCTCGGACAGGTACCGACCGAACTCGATCCCGGATTGCGTCTCGATGGTCCCGGCGAGCACGCCGAAGCCGTAGTTGGAGTAGACGCGGCGGCTGCCGGGTGCGGCCAGGGTCTCCGCGGAGTGCATGGAAAGCCCCGAGGCGTGCGCCAGCAGGTGCCGGACCGTCGCGCCGGGCGGACCGGCGGGTGTATCGAGGTCGACCACCCCCTCCTCGACCGCGACCTGGGCGGCCCGCGCGACCAGGGGCTTGGTCACCGATGCCAGCCGGTACTCGCGCGCGGCGTCGCCGTAGGCGGCCAGCACCCCGGATCTCCCGACCACCGCGGCCGACGCGGCCGGAACCGGCCAGTCGGCGATGACGTCGAGCGGTGTGGGCATCGGCTGGGACTAGCGGGCGCCGTGCCCGCTGGCAACCTGGATGCCCAGCCTGCGGTAGATCTCGGCCGCCGCCGCCTCGTCCGCGGTGGCGAGGTGGTGGGCGCCGACCCCGCGGTGCGCGGCGGCCATCCAGCCGTACACCCGGGCCGCCTCGTAGGCCGAGCGGCGCGCCCGGTGCCGCTGCAGCGCCGCCTGCAGGGCCGTCAGCGCCTCGGCGTGCCTGCCGCGGCGCACCAGCACCGCGCCCCGCCAGTCCTCGGCGCCGGCGTCCATCTCGTCGCAGTACCGTTCGGCCGCGGCCAGGTCGTCTCTGGCCAGGGCGATCTCGACCGCACCACGCAGCACCCGGGCCCGGCGCCGGCGGTCGAGGGTGTTCAGCGTGGCGAGCAGGTCGGCCCAGGCCCCCTCGCGGTCCCCGACCGCGAAACGCAGCAGCGCCTCACCGGGCTGCGGTTCGGTCTGCAGCTGCCGCGCCCGGGCATAGGCCGCCGCGGCCCCTTCGGAGTCGCCGCGCAGCCGCCGGATCTCGCCGAGCTGGTAGTAGGTCTCGCCGGCGGCGCGCGGATGCGCTTCTTCCAGCACCCGGCTCAGCGCGAGCAGCCGGTTCTCCAGTTGCCGATGGTCATCGTCAGCGGACAGCAGCGCGAGCAGGTTCGGTGCGGCCGGCGCGGATTCGTCCGCTCGGTCTGCCAGCTCGCGCAGCGCGGCGGCCCGGTCGGCCAGGGCGTCGGCGTCCTCGGTGAGCACGGCGACCACCGCCTCCAGGTAGGTCAGCCGGCCGGCCGCGGGCCCGTCGCCCGGCAGCAACCGCCGCGCGCGGCTCAGCCAGTTGCGGCCCATGTTGACGTCGCCGCGCAGCAGCCAGGCCTGGGCCAGGTCGACGGATTTCACCGCCGCGGCGTTCGGATCGGTGCGGGCCAGCCGGGCGTGGACCAGTTCGGCGATGCGGACCGCCTCGCGGTCGTGGCCGAGGCGCCACGCGGCGGTGGCCATCGCATCCTGGTCGTCGACGGTCAGCGGGCCGATGGCCCCGGCCCGGCAGAACGCGGCGTATGCGGTCTCCCAGTCGCCGAGGCGATAGGCATCGCGCGCCTGGATGACCAGATCGGTGTGGGGTTGGGTTCTCGCGGTGAGCAAGTCTCCACCGTATCGCCCGAACCGCTCCGTCAGCGGGGAGATCATCAAGCTAAGGTTTGACTCATGAGTCAAACAGTGCGCGGTGTGATCTCTCGCAAGAAGGGCGAGCCGGTCGAAGTCGACGACATCGTCATCCCGGATCCGGGCCCCGGCGAGGTGGTGGTGAAGGTCATCGCCTGCGGTGTCTGCCACACCGATCTCACCTATCGCGAGGGCGGGATCAACGACGAGTACCCCTTCCTCCTCGGCCACGAGGCGGCAGGCACCGTGGAGTCGGTCGGCGCGGGCGTCACCAACGTCGAGCCCGGCGATTTCGTCATCCTGAACTGGCGCGCGGTCTGCGGTCAGTGCCGCGCCTGCAAGCGCGGGCGGCCGTGGTACTGCTTCGACACCTTCAACGCTTCCCAGAAGATGACGCTCACCGACGGGACCGTCTTGACCCCCGCGCTCGGCATCGGCGCCTTCGCCGACAAGACGTTGGTGCACGAGGGCCAGTGCACCAAGGTCGATCCGGAGGCCGACCCCGCGGTCGCCGGGCTGCTGGGCTGCGGTGTGATGGCCGGAATCGGCGCGGCGATCAACACCGGCAACGTGCAGCGCGACGACACGGTCGCGGACATCGGCTGCGGCGGCGTGGGTGATGCCGCGATCGCCGGGGCGCCGCTGGTCGGGGCGGCGCGGATC
>JAGQTW010000220.1 GCA_020438785.1 Mycobacterium sp.
TGCCGGTCGAGATGTAGTTGCCCACCCCCTGGCCGTACTTGTCCAGGCCGATGTCGAGGCAGTAGCGGATGAAGAACCCGCAGTCGCTGTTGTGCTGCGACTCGTTCTCGTCCACCCAGGCGAGCACGTCCTCCCAGGTCTTGTTCTCCAGCCAGCGGTCGACGCTGCAGCCCAGCCACTCGGCCTCGAGCCAGTTGTCCTTCCAGTGCTCGAGGATGGCGATCGAGCGGGTGACGTCCGACAGGGTCGGGGCGGACATCACACCGCCGGGCACCATGAAGCTCGAGTGCGGCCACTGCCCGCCGAAGATGGCGTAGACCTCGACCGGCTTGTTGGAGAGCACCACACCCTTCTGATAACTGGTGCCGACATACGGCGCGAAGCGGCGCACGGCCTCGTCGTACATCTTCGACTTGGCGTAGTTCTTGTTGGTCAGGTCGATGGCGAACAGCGCGTAGAAGTAGCGCGGAATCGACTGCAGCGTCTCGCACGCCTGACAGATGTTGCGGATCAGGGTGGCGTTCGCCGGCATGTGGGTGCGCCACGCGGTGTCCAGGGCGTAGGCGGACTTGTAGAGGTGGCTGCCGCCGCAGATCCCGCAGATGCGGGGACACACGACGAGGCCGGCCTGCGGGTCCTTGCCCCGCAGGATGATCTCGAAGCCGCGGAACATCGCGGCCTCGGTCCAAGCCGACGTGACGACACCGTCGTCGATGGTGACCCGGACGTCGAGGTCGCCCTCGACGCGCCCCAGTGGGCTGACGAATAGGTCGAGCGAGGTCATGTGCAGTTCCTCCAAGAAGTTTGTGCTGAAACAGGTCTGGTGGGCTGGCGGCTAGACGACGAACATGTCCTCTTTGGACCACTGCGGGGCCGCGATCCGGGCGGCCGCGGCGTGGGCCATGTAGGTGAGGTGGTCCGATCCCTCCGGAACCTCCTTGGGGATCACCCCGCCGACCTTCTGGGTCTTGAACAGCGTTCCCGGCGCCAGGTCGAAGTGCGGGAACTCCGGCTCGGTGCAACCCAGGCACGGCATGCCGGCCCGGGTCTTCGAGGACTGCCGGTTCCACAGGATGCGGTTGCACGGCGAGTGGGTCATCGGACCCCGGCAGCCGAACTCGTAGAACAGGCAGCCGGTGCGGGTGCCCTCACCGAAGGACATCGTGGACTGCTTGTACTCGAAGAACTGCACACGGGTGCAACCGGTTTGGGTGAACGTCTTGAAGAACGTCTCGGGACGGTGCAGTTCGTCGAGGGCGATGTCGCCGGCGCGGCCGGTGGCCAGGGCGACGATGATCTGGGTGATCCAGTCCGGGTGCGCGGGGCAGCCCGGGATGTTGATGACCGGCAGGCCCATCTTGGAGCGGAAGTCGGGTCCGAGGAACCCGCCCTTCTCGCGCTTGTGGAACTGCAGGCCGGTGGAGGCCGACGGGTTCGGCTCCATGGCCGGAATGCCGCCCCAGCAGGCACAGTCGCCGATCGCGACCACGATCTGGGCCTGGCCGGCCAGGTCGGTCACCCAGTCCTTCATCGGGCGGTCGGCGAACATGTCCATCCGGCCGGTGCCGTCGGGGGCCTCGATGACGGTCCCCTCGAACACGAAGATGTCCAGCGGCCGTTCACCTTTGGCACAGTCCCAGAACACCTTCTGGGCGTTCTTGCCGAGCTCGAGTCCGAGCGAGGGATGCCAGATCAGGTCCAGGCCGAAGTCGACGATCAGATCGACGACGTTGGGTTCCTCGGCGTTGAGAAACGACATGGTGTTGCCACTACATGCCCCTCCCTGAAACCACAGAACGGAAGCCATGCAGAACTCCTCTCAGAGAGCGACCCGGGGCGAGCCCGAAAAGGGATGACTGAAGACGGACGGAACGAACGGACTACAGGCGGGCTCTGTGGTCACTACAGCGGTCACTACTGGCCCACCCGGCGCCCGAAGGACTTCGCGACGGCGAGCAGGAAGCCGAGGCCGCGGGAGACGTCGGGATCCTTGGTGGCCTTGTACAGCCCGTACAGGCCCTTCGGCGGGTTGGCAGCGCCGGCCTTGCCGTCGATGAGGGCGTCGCCCAGGGAGGCGAGCACCTGCGCGGCCTGCGGATCGGTGAGTTTGGACGTCAGCAGGGTGTTGAGCGCAGGCGTCGCACCGGCGACCGAGGCGGACAGGGTGGCCAGACTGGCGGCCAGGGTCTGCAGGTCCACTCCCTTGAACGCCTCGGCGCCGGGGATTGCACCGGCCGAGGAGGCGCCCCGGAACTCGGAGACCGCGGAGGACAGGGTGCTGGTAATCGTGTCGCCGCGGCGGACGAAGCCGTCCAGTCCGCTGACCAGGACCGCCAGCACGTCGGCGTGGTCGAGCAGGGTGTTGAGTGCGGCCGCGACCTGCGGATCATCGAGTCGGTCCCGCACCGTGTCGGCGGGGGTGACCGCGACTGCCTGCCCGTTAGCCGTCATGCATCCTCCTGGCAAATGTGGCCTCGATCACAAAAGTAGCCTTATGGAGTCCGGCTGCCTATCGCTTTCGCGCAATGACTGTCAGGATTGCGAAGAGTTATCCGCGTTGAAGCGCGACAGATGTTTGGGAGGCCGGGTGCCGGGTGCGGTCGACGGAGGGGCCATCCACCTGCTGTTGCCTGCGCAACTAAGACAACCCTGATGTCGCGGCTCGCCCGCCTGGGCTACATCGACGTTCGGCGCACCAGTGACCCGGTCCGGCGCAAGGTCCGCTCCCGCGGTGTGCCACCGGCGCTGGCAAACAACGAGATCTTCTACACCGAGGACGTCAGGGCAGCCTCCAGGCTGATCGCCAAGACACTCGGGCCGCTCCAGCTCACGGTCGGAGTCGACGAGGTGCCCGGCTTCGCGGCCACCATGCACGGCGTGCGATTGCGCAACGTCAGCCTGCTCTACCTCGACCTGCACGTGGCCTCGGCCGTCGACATCCCGATGCTCGGCCCGCAATACGCGGTGCACATGCCGATGAACGGACGCGCGGTCGTCGAGCATCGGGGCCGCAGCTTCGAGGCCAACACCATACGCTCGGTGGTCAGCAGCCCGGGTACCTCGTTGCGGATGGCCTTCGACCACGACTCCCCGCAGCTGATCATCCGGATCGAGGAGCACGCGCTGGCCGCGCACCTGACCCGACTGCTCGGCCGGCCCCCGGACCGGCCGCTGGTGTTCGACCCCGAGTTCGACATGGCCACCGAGGCCGCCATGCGCTGGCATTCCGCGGTGCAGCTCATCCACACCGAGGTGTTCCACGAGGGCTCGCTCATCCAGCGCGGGCAGGGCATCGGCGCCGTCGAGGAGTTCGTGATGAGCAGCCTGCTGCATCTGCAGCCGTCGAACTATCACGCGGAGTTCCTCGCGCCGGCCCAGCCCGATCAGCGCCGCGCCGTCGTGCAGAACGCGATGAACTACATCGACGACCATCTCGCCGGGCGCATCACGATGGACGCCGTCGCCAAGGCCGTGCACATGAGCGTGCGCTCGATCCAGCAGGGCTTCCGCGAGGAACTGGGCATGACGCCGATGACCTACGTGCGGGAACGGCGGCTGGAACGGGTGCGCGAGGAGCTGACCGACGCGATTCCCGCCGACGGGGTGACGGTGACGCAGGTGGCCGAACGCTGGGGGTTCAACCACCTGGGCAGTTTCGCGGTGGAGTACCGGAAACGTTGGGGCGAAACACCTTCGGAGACGCTGCGGCGCTGAGGCCGCCGCCCGGCGGTGCGCGGCGGCGACGGCCGCTCACCCCTCCAGCGGGATCGTCACCGTGACGGTGGTGCCCGCGCCGGGCCGGGATCTGACGTTCAGTGTGCCGCCGACCAATTCGGCCCGCTCGGCCATCGACAGCATGCCGTAGCCGCCGGTCTGGGTGCCGGTGTCGAAGCCCACCCCGTTGTCGGCCACCTCCAGCAGTGCCACCCCGTCGTCGACGGCGAACCGGACCGTGGCCACCATCGCCCGGGAGTGCTTGACGACGTTCTGCAGGGACTCCTGGGCGATGCGGTACAACGCGACCTCGATGTGTTCGGGCACCCGATTGTCGACCAACTTCAGGTCGAGGTCGACCTCGGGGATCGACGCCGCGAGGCTGGCCAGGCCGCCGGCCAGGCCGAGGTCGTCGAGCACCGGCGGGCGCAACCCGCTGATCGCCGAACGGGCCTCGGCCAGGGTGAGATCGACCAGGTCGCGGGCCTTCTCGAGTTGCTCGGCCGCCGCGGACTGATCGGCGTCGTCGACCGCGCGGGCGGCCGCGTCGAGGCGGTAGGTCAGCCCGACCAGCCGCTGGGAGATGCCGTCGTGGATGTCCCCGGCCAGGCGGCGCCGCTCACTCTCCTGCGCGGCGATCACCTGCTCGGCGAAGTTCTCGTGGGCGCGTTCCCGCGCCGTCAGCTGGCGGTGCAGCCGGGCCTGGTGCAACGCACCCGCAATCAGCCTGCCGATCACCAGCAGCAGTTCGATGTCGCGCGGCGTGAAGTCGCGCCGCTCGATGGTGTGCACGTTGAGCACCCCGACCAGGCCACCCGGCTCGGTCTCCATCGGCACCGACGCCATCGACGTGAAGTCGTTGCCCCGCAACGCCGCAATGGGAACATACCGCGGGTCGGCCTCCTTGTCGCTGACGATCACCACCGGCTCGCGGTGGCTGGCCACCCAGCCGGACACACCGGAACCCAGCGGCATCCGGACCAGTCCCACCTGTTCGTCGAAGGGTGGGGTGGCACCGGCGAGGGTCAGCGAGCGGTCGGTGTCGTCCAGCACGTGGACGAAGCAGACATCCGATGCCGTGGCCGCCGTGATCATCCGGGCCACCGCCGCCGCCATCGGCTCCACACCCGGCCCGCTGGAGGTCGCGGCGATGATGTCGAGCAACAGCGCCACCTCCCGGTCGGCGTCGACCAGGCCGTGCACGGCCTGCGCGCTCACCCCACCGGATGCGCTCACCGAAAGATTCCTTCCCGCAACGCCGTTGCGGCCGCGCTGGTGCGGTCATTGACGCCGAGTTTGCGGTAGATCGAGCTGAGGTGCGTCTTGACGGTCTCCTCCCCGATCACCAGCCGCCCGGCGATGCCGCGGTTGGACAGCCCGGTTACCACCAGCGAGAGGATCTCGCTTTCCCGTTGCGTCAGACCCTGCCGGGCGCCGGGCCAGAACTGGTCGCTCTGCAGCCGGGCGGCGGTCTCGGCGGCCCGGGCCGCCAGGCCGGCGTCGATGGCGGTCGCCCCGGCCCGCACCCCCTCGAGCTGGCGGACCAACTCGTCGCTGCTGATGCCCTTGAGCAGATATCCGGACGCCCCCACCCGCATCGCCTGGAACAGATACTGCTCGTCGTCATAGACCGACAGCAGGATCACCTTGCGGCCGGGGTCGCGCTCCCGGATCTCCCGACACAGGTCCAGACCACTGGCACCCTGCATCCGCACGTCGCACAGCACGATGTCGGGCTGCAGTTCGGCGATCACCGGCAGCGCCTTCTCGGCGCCCACCGCCTCGCCCACCACTTCGACGCGGTCCGCGAACGGCGTCAGCATGGCCTTGAGTCCCTCGATGACCATCTCGTGGTCGTCGACCAGGACCACGCGCACCGGACCGGCAGTCATGGGTTCACGGTAGTGCCGGCCACCCGGGCAGGCGCCGCATTTGCGGAAAGCTCACCGCGCCAGCAATTTACACCCGTCAACACCGCATCCGCCCGGCCTTCCGGGGCGGATGCGATCGGACGCCGACGGGTGAGGCCGGCCCCCACACTAGGCCGTCCTATCCCCTGATCGGGGGATGCCCCACCGGCTCCCGCCGGTCGATACTGCGAACGTGGCTGCGACCGCAGTAGACACCATCTCCCGAAATCGATCCTTCTGGTGGGATCGGGCCCGGTGCGCGCACGAGGACGTGCGGGTGCTCGAGGCCGTCGTCTTCGACTTCGACGCCCCCTGCGGTGCCAGCGAACGCGACGCGCACATGTTCCGCGACCTCATCTGGAGCCTGCACTGCGCCGACATCCGCATCGCGGTGACCGCCGCCGGCCGGCGGACCCGGATCGAGCCACTGGTCCGCGACCTCATCGGCGACGGTGTCGTCGAGGTGCTGATCACCGGCGACGACGTGCTGCGGCCCCGGCCCGACCCGGAGGTCTACCACCGGGTGCTCTCAGAACTCGGGGTCGGCGCGCCCAGCGTCCTGGCCTTCGAGCACTCGATGATCGGCTTTCACACCGCCCGGTCTGCGGGCCTGGCGACCGTCGTCGTCACCACCGAGGAGATCCGCGGACACGACTTCACCGGCGCCGCCGAGGTGCTCGACCGGCACGATTGGCCCGATCCGCTTTCGGCCTCTCGATGTCGGCGGCTGCACGAGCGCTGGTGGATCGATCAGACCCGGTTGAGCGCCCGGACCGCCTAACCGTCCTGGCCGCAGGCGGCCAGGACCAGTTCACGCACCCGCGCGGCATCGGCCTGACCCTTGGTGGCCTTCATCACCGCGCCGACGATCGCGCCCGCCGCCTGCACCTTGCCGCCACGGATCTTCTCTGCCACCTCCGGGTTCGCGGCCAGTGCCTCATCGACCGCGCTCTGGATCAGCGAGTCGTCGCGCACCACCGCCAGGCCGCGGTCGGCCACCACCTGCTCAGGCTCACCCTCCCCGGCGAGCACGCCCTCGACGACCTGGCGGGCCAGCTTGTTCGACAAGGTGCCGTCCTCGACCAGGGCCACCACCTTGGCGACCTGCGCCGGGGTGATCGCCAGGGTGTCGAGTTCGACCCCTGACTCGTTGGCCTTCTGCACCAGGAAGTTGCCCCACCATGCGCGGGCCGCGTCACTGGACGCGCCGTGCCGGACGGTCGCGGCCACCAGATCGACCGCGCCCGCGTTGACCAGGTCGCGCATGACCTCGTCGGAGACTCCCCACTCCTGTTGAATGCGTTTGCGCGCCAGCCACGGTAGCTCCGGGATGGTGGCCCGCAGCCGGGTGACCAACTCGTCGCTGGGCGCCACCGGCTCGAGATCGGGTTCCGGGAAGTACCGGTAGTCCTCGGCGGTCTCCTTGGTGCGGCCCGGCGAGGTGTAACCGTCCTCGTGGAAGTGTCGGGTCTCCTGGTGGACGGTGCCGCCGCCGCTGAGAACCGCTGCCTGACGGCGCATCTCGTAGCGGACGGCCACCTCGACGCTCTTGAGCGAGTTGACGTTCTTGGTCTCGGTGCGGGTGCCGAACTCCTGCCGGCCGGCCGTCCGCAGCGACACGTTGGCGTCACAGCGCAGTGAGCCCTGATCCATCCGGACATCGGAAACATCCAACGCGCGCAACAGATCTCGCAGGGCTGTCACATAGGCGCGGGCTACCTCGGGCGCCCGCTCACCGGTTCCCTCGATGGGTTTGGTGACGATCTCGATCAGCGGCACCCCGGCGCGGTTGAAGTCCAGCAGCGAGGTGGTCGCCCCATGGATGCGGCCGGTCGCCGACCCGATGTGGGTGAGCTTGCCGGTGTCCTCCTCCATGTGCGCACGCTCGATGCCGATCCGGAAGGTGGTGCCGTCGTCGAGCGGCACGTCGAGGTGGCCGTTGACGGCGATCGGTTCGTCGTACTGTGAGATCTGATAGTTCTTGGGCATGTCCGGATAGAAGTAGTTCTTCCGGGCGAAGCGGCACCAGGGCACGATGTCGCAGTTCAGCGCCAACCCGATGCGGATGGCGGATTCGACCGCGGCCTCGTTGAGGGTGGGCAGCGCACCCGGCAGCCCGAGGCACACCGGGCACACCTGGGTGTTGGGCTCGGCGCCGAACGTCGTCGAGCAGGCACAGAACATCTTCGTCGCGGTCGACAGCTCGACGTGCACCTCGAGCCCGAGCACCGGGTCGAACCGGGCCACGACCTCGTCGTAGTCGAGCAGTTCGGCTTCTCCAGTGACACCGCCGGCGATCGTCATGCGGTCGATCCTAGTAGGGCGGCCATGGCCGCAGGGACGCAGAAGGCGGCGTTGCTCCCCCGCCTGGACTCGAACCAGGAACCGTCCGATTAACAGTCGGATGCTCTGCCAATTGAGCTACAGGGGACTGCTTCCCGCCGAAGCGCTCGCGCGCTGACGCGGGGCCGGAGAGTGACTCTAGCCTACCGAGGGTCGCTGACGCCAAGACGGGCAGGCGGCAAGGCCGCCCTCCCGTCAGGCAGGATGGAGGGGCGAGCCACCGCGAAGGGAGCACAGTGATCGGGTATCTCGCCGTACTCGGAGTCGGCTATGTGTTGGGCACCAAGGCGGGCCGGCAGCGTTACGAACAGATCGTGGGCACCTACCGCGCCGTCACCGGCCATCCCGCCACCAAGTCGATGATCGACGCCGGGCGCCGCAAGATCGCCGACCGGGTATCTCCGGACCCGACGCTGGTCACATTGACCGAGATCGACGCGCAGACGACCGTGATCGAGCCGCCGCGCCCGGAAAACCGGTGAGCGGCTCAGCCCAGCGGGACGTTGAAGGTCTGACCCGGAAGCATCGGGGCGGTGTTTATGCCGAGACCACCGGGATTGTTGTTGCCCCCGAAGCCCACGCCGGGGCTGCCGACATTGATGCCGTTGCCGTTCGAGTACGCGATGCACTGGCCGTCGGTCATCGATCCCGACCAGGCCAGGCACTTGCCGGTGGCCGTCGAGGTCGAGGCTCCGGAGTCGGCGAGCAAGGTGAGGGCGGGCACCGCGGCTGCGGCAACGGCGAGCGCGCCGACGGCGGCGAACCGCCGCACCCGAGTATTCGCGATCGTCATGACTGACCTTTCGCCGGAGACAAGCAGCGCGTTAACCATAGCGTGCCGGCCGACATCACGCAGTCAGGTCGTCCCCGCTGGCCTGCTCCAGCAGGCTGCGCCGATAGGCCTCGAGCGCGACCAGGTCACCGAACAGGGCGTGATATTCGTCTCCCTGCTCCACCGGTGACATCCGCTGCAGCTTCGACTTGACCTCCGCGACCTGCCTGCCGACCCAGACCTCCTGCAACCGGGCCAGCACGCCGCCGATGTAGCGGGGCAGCCGCTCCTCGTCGTCGACCCGGATCGCCTCCACACCCAACTCGGTGACCAGGCCCGCACTGGCCGTGGCGGCGGCCTGTGAGCCCACCTTCTCGATCCACTGACCGCCCGCGAGCCCGGAGGAGGTGCCGCCCGCGGCCTCGATCGCGGCACGCACCGCGGCGTATCCGGGGTGGGTGAAGCTGCCGGCCGCCAGCGAGTCGAAGACCGGCCCGGCCAGCGCCGGGTACTGCAGCGCCGCCTTGAGCGCCTCACGTTGCGGCCACAGCGTCGGGTCGCGCGGGTCGGGCCTGGCCACCGCGGAGTCGGCGGCCCGGGCCCGACCCTCGGCGGGCCTGCGGTTGTCGGTCCGGGCGCCGGGCTTGTGCCCGGCCTGCTCGCGCACGCGCCCGATCACCTGGGCCACGTCGTCCCAGCCCACCCAGCCGGCGAGCTGACGGGCGTACTCGTCGCGCAGGGTCGGGTCCTTGATCTGGGCGACCATCGGCACGCAGCGGCGCAGGGCCGTCACCCGCCCCTCGGCGTTGTCCAGGTCGTGCTCCGTCAGCGCGGTGCGGATCGCGAACTCGAACAGCGGGGTGCGCCGGGCCACCAGGTCGCGCAGGGCACCGTCGCCGGAGGCCAGGCGCAGGTCGCAGGGGTCCATGCCGTCGGCCGCCACCGCCACGAAACTCTGGCCGGCGAGGTTCTGCTCACCGCCGAAGGCCTTCAGGGCGGCGGCACGGCCAGCCGCGTCGCCGTCGAAGACGTAGATCAGCTCACCGCGGAAGAACTTGTCGTCCATCATCAGCCGCCGCAGCATCGCCAGGTGCTCGTCGCCGAACGCCGTCCCGCACGAGGCGACCGCGGTGGTGACGCCGGCCAGGTGCATTGCCATCACGTCGGTGTAGCCCTCGACGACGACGGCCTGATGACCCTTGGCGATGTCCCGCTTGGCCAGGTCGATGCCGAACAACACCGCAGACTTCTTGTAGAGCACGGTCTCGGGGGTGTTGACGTACTTGGCGGTGATCTGGTCGTCGTCGAAGATCCGGCGGGCGCCGAACCCCACCGTTTCGCCGCTGGCGGTGCGGATCGGCCACAGCAGCCTGCGGTGGAAGCGGTCGATCGGGCCCCGGCGGCCCTCCCGGGACAGCCCCGCCGCCTCGAGCTCCTTGAACTCGAAGCCCTTGCGGATCAGGTGCTTGGTCAGCGAGTCCCAGCCGGACGGGGCGAACCCGCAGCCGAACTGGCGGGCCGCGGCGGCGTCGAAGTTGCGCTCGGTCAGGTACTTGCGGGCCGGTGCGGCCTCCTCGGACTCCAGCGCGGTCGCGTAGAACTCCTGCGCCGCGGCGTTGGCGGCGACCAGCCGGCTGCGACTGCCACGGTCGCGCTGCACGCTGGTTCCGCCGCCGCTGTAGGTGACCGTGTAGCCGATCCGGTCGGCCAGGGTCTCCACCGCCTCGACGAAGCTGATGTGTTCGATCTTCTGCAGGAAGGCGTACACGTCACCGCCCTCACCACAGCCGAAGCAGTGGAAGTGGCCGTGGTTGGGCCGCACGTGGAATGACGGCGATTTCTCGTCGTGGAAGGGGCACAGCCCCTTCATCGAGTCGGCCCCGGCACGGCGCAATTGGACGTAGTCGCCGACGACGTCCTCGATGCTCACGCGTTCGCGAATGGCGGCGATGTCGCGATCGGAGATGCGGCCCTTCCGCTCACCGCCCCCGCCTAACGCACCGGTCATCGGCTCAGTCTAGAGCCCGGTTCAGTCACCGATCCCGGCGTCGAGACGTTCGAGCCGGCCCTCGGTATAGGAGGCGATCTGGTCGACGATCACCCGGGTCCGCGCGGCGTCGTCGGCCGCGGCGTTGAACGCGGGCACGAAGATCGCGTCCAGCGTCACCGGGGCGGTTCGGGTCAACCGGTCCGCCACCCGATGAATGCGCAGCCGTTGCCGCGCCTGCAATTCCAGGTGCAGCGGGTCGGACATGATGAACTGCAGCGCCAGCGTCTTCAACAACGCCACCTCGGCGCGCACCGTCGCGGGTACCTGCAGGTCGGCCTGATAGCGCCGCAACGGCTGCGCACCCGCGACCGCGCGGGACTCGGCCACCGCCGCGGAGGCGAATCGGCCCACCAGCTCGCTGGTCAGCCGCTTGAGCGCCACCGAGGCCGCCAGCGTCCCGTCGTACTTGCCGACCGCCGCGACCACCGGGAGTTGGGAGAGTCGGCGGGCCGCCGCCTCGAGATCGCCCGCGCCCAGGCCACCGCCGGCGTCGTTATCGCCGGACGCCCCCAACCGTCCCAGCGCGGCCGCGGCGTCGTCGTCGGCGAGCACCCGAAGGTCGATGCGGGCGGACACCACGCCGTCCTCCACGTCGTGCACCGAGTAGGCGACGTCGTCGGCCCAGTCCAT
>JAGQTW010000221.1 GCA_020438785.1 Mycobacterium sp.
GCCGGCCGTGGCTGTCCCAGCCACCGGTCGAGCGGGGGAACATCTCATACCAGGCGCTGCACCGGGCCAGCGGACGATCGACCCAGACACCGAACTGGCTGCCGCGAGTCACCAACTCGCGCAAGGGATACTGCCAGAGCAGGTCGGTCACTTCATGGGACAGCGCCAGCGCCGCACGGGCGACCGGGTCACCGGGTTGGCGGAGGGCGGCCGCTGCATCGAGCAGCGGACTGCGGTGCTCACGCGGCACGCCGGTGGCCGCGCGCTCCAGCAGCTGTGCACCCACCAGCAGGTCGTTGTTCAACTCCGTCTCACCTTGCCCGGCGTCGAGCTTGGCGGTGACCGCGTTGCGCCAGGTGGTGATCGGATCGCCCCAGCCGTCTATCCGGAATGTCCACAGCCCCACCCGGTCGGGCACGAACTGGCCGTGGAACAGATCCGGGGTGGCGCCCAAAGTCATCGGGTACGCGCGCGGCTTGACCTTGGCGGCGGTCGAGGTGGTCGATCCGGCGACCTCGGCGGCATCGAGCGCCTTGACCCGCCGGGTCGGGTTCTGCCCCAGCGGCGGATACGCCGCGCCCAGATACCGCACCACCAATGTCGCGGCCACCGCGTCGTGGCCCTCGCGCCACACCGACGCGCAAACCGGGACCACTTCGCCGACGACCGCTTTGGCCGGGTAGGCACCGCAGGACACCACGGGCTGCACGTCGTCGATCTCGATCCGACCGGGCACCGCAGCACTCCATTCCTGACTCGCCTGCGTGGCGTGCGCCGCGCCGGGTCGTCGGTGTTCTCGTCGTCGTGGCGCAGCGGCGTTGCTAACCCGCACCGGTCCAGCGTTCCTCGCCCTGACGGGTAACCGCATCGCGCCCCGTTCACACCGTAGTGTCCGGACTCACCGCGGGTGAGGAGAAGCGCACGCACACCTGTCTGCGGCGCACCCGGCCTCAGTAAGGTGATGACGCGTGAAGGCCCTTCGTCGGTTCACCGTTCGCACCCACCTGCCGGAGCGGTTGGGCGCGCTGGCCCGGCTCTCGATCAACCTGCGCTGGTCCTGGGACAAACCGACCCAGGACCTGTTCGCGTCCATCGATCCGGAGTTGTGGACCCACACCGGACAGGACCCGGTCGCCCTGCTCGGTGTCGTCACCCCGAAGCGGCTCGACGAACTGGCCGAGGACCAGTCGTTCCTGGACCGGCTCGACCAGTTGGCCGCCGATCTCGACGACTACCTGACCAGGCACATGTGGTATCAGGAACAGCAGGCGGCCGGTGCGGCCATGCCGACCGGCATCGGCTACTTCTCGATGGAGTTCGGCGTCGCCGAGGTGTTGCCCAACTACTCCGGCGGTCTGGGAATCCTGGCGGGTGACCACCTGAAGTCCGCCTCCGACCTGGGACTGCCCCTGATCGGGGTGGGGCTGTACTACCGCTCCGGATACTTCCGGCAGTCCCTGACCGCCGACGGCTGGCAGCACGAGAACTATCCGTCCATCGACCCGCAGGGCCTGCCACTGCGGCTGCTGACCGACGCGGCCGGCGTGCCGACGCTGGTCGAGTTGTCCCTGCCCGATGACAAGCAGCTGCGGGCCCGGGTCTGGGTGGCCCAGGTCGGCCGGATCCCGCTGCTGCTGCTCGATTCCGACATTCCGGAGAACGAGCACGACCTGCGCAATGTCACCGACCGGTTGTACGGTGGCGACCAGGAGCACCGCATCAAGCAGGAACTGCTGGCCGGGATCGGGGGTGTGCGCGCCATCCGGGCGTTCACCGCGATCGAGGGGCGCCCCGATCCGGACGTCTTCCACATGAACGAAGGCCACGCCGGCTTCCTCGGCATCGAGCGCATCCGCGAGTTCATGACCGCCGACAACCTCGACTTCGACACCGCCCTGACCGTCGTGCGCGCCAGTACCGTGTTCACCACCCACACCCCGGTGCCGGCCGGCATCGACCGCTTCCCGGTGGAGATGGTGCGGCGCTACTTCGACGACGACTCGAAAACCGGCCTGCTGCAAGGGGTTCCGGTGCAACGCGTGCTCGCCTTCGGTGCCGAGGACGACGAGACGAAGTTCAACATGGCCAACATGGGCCTGCGCTTGGCGCAGCGGGCCAACGGGGTCTCCCTGCTGCACGGCCGCGTCAGCCGCACGATGTTCGACGAGCTGTGGCCGGGCTTCGACCCGGCCGAGGTGCCCATCGGTTCGATCACCAACGGGGTGCACGCACCCACCTGGGCGGCGCCGCAGTGGCTGGAGCTCGGCCGCGAACTGGCCGGGTCGACCGAGGCGCTGCGCGAGCCGAACGTGTGGCAGCGGCTGCAGCAGGTGGACTCCGGTCACATCTGGTGGATCCGCTCCCAGCTGCGGGCCAGGCTGGTCGAGGACGTGCGCGCCCGGCTGCGCCGCTCGTGGCTGGAACGCGGGGCTGCCGAGGCCGAACTCGGTTGGATCGCAACCGCATTCGATCCCGATGTGCTGACGATCGGGTTCGCCCGGCGGGTGCCGACCTACAAGCGCCTGACCCTGATGCTGCGTGACCCCGAGCGGTTGCGGGCGCTGCTGCTCGACGAGTCCAAGCCGCTGCAGCTCATCGTGGCCGGCAAGTCGCACCCCGCCGACGATGCCGGCAAGGCGCTCATCCAGCAGGTTGTCCGCTTCGCGGACGCGCCCGATGTCCGGCACCGCATCGCGTTCCTGCCCGACTACGACATGTCGATGGCGCGGTTGCTGTACTGGGGCTGCGACGTCTGGCTGAACAACCCGCTGCGACCGCTGGAGGCCTGCGGCACCTCCGGGATGAAGAGCGCGCTGAACGGCGGGCTGAACCTGTCCATCCGGGACGGCTGGTGGGACG
>JAGQTW010000222.1 GCA_020438785.1 Mycobacterium sp.
AGGATCACCTCGTAGCCGTCGGGCAGCGAGAACAGCTCGCGCAGGCCGTCGCGCACCCGGCCCACCAGGTTCTTCACCGGGGCCTGGCGGTGCGACGTGCCGAACAGGGCCGCAGCGGTGGTGCTCAGCGCGCTCAGCTGTTCGGGACGCACCTTCGACGGTCCGCAGCCGAAGCGGCCGTCGCCGGGCTTGAGGGACTCGGGGATCACCAGATCAGGCATCCCGCAAGCCTAGGAGCAGCATGCTGAGAGCCGAAATCGAGGTTCGGCAGGCGGATGATCGGGGTATGGACAGTTAGGTGATACCTGCGGTACCGTTATACATCAACCGCCCGAATGTAAACCTCACAGGAGGCGTGTCAATGGCGAGAACCAAGCTCATCAAGCGCTGGCGGCGCAACATGGAGGTTCGCGACGACGCCGCCTACGTGGAAATGCTCGAGACCCTGTCCGACGGCTCGGTGCGGAGAAACTTCAACCCGTACACCGACATCGACTGGAAGTCGCCGGAGTTCGCGGTCGTCGACGACGACGAGCGCTGGGTTCTGCCCGACAGCGACCCGCTGGGCCACCACGAGTGGTACCGGTCGCAATCGGTGGAACGGCAGATCGAGATCGGCAAGTGGCGCCAGGCCAACGTCGCCAAGGTAGGTCTGCACTTCGAATCGATCCTGATCCGCGGTCTGATGAACTACGCGTTCTGGGTGCCCAACGGCTCACCGGAATACCGTTACTGCCTGCACGAGTCGGTCGAAGAGTGCAACCACACCATGATGTTCCAGGAGATGGTGAACCACATCGGCGCCGACGTGCCGGGCATGCCGCGCCTGCTGCGCTGGCTCTCCCCGTTCATCCCGCTGATCGCCGGGCCGCTGCCGGTGCCCTTCTTCTTCGGGGTGCTCGCCGGCGAGGAGCCCATCGATCACACCCAGAAGAACGTGCTGCGTGAGGGCAAGAACCTGCACCCCATCATGGAGCGGGTGATGGCCATCCACGTCGCCGAGGAAGCCCGCCACATCTCGTTCGCGCACGAGTACCTGCGCAAGCGCCTGCCCTACATGCGGGCCCGCAAGCGGTTCTGGCTCTCGCTGCACGTGCCGATCATCATGCGGGTGTTGTGCCAGGCGATCATCGTGCCGCCGCGCAGCTTCTTCCGGCGGTTCGACATCCCGCGCGAGGTCCGCAAGGAACTGTTCTTCCGCGCGCCGGAATCCCGGCAGCTGCTGCGCGACATGTTCGCCGACGTCCGGATGCTGTGCTACGACACCAAACTCATGAACCCGGCCGCGAAGATCATGTGGCGGATCTGCAAGATCGACGGGCCCCCCAGTCGTTACCGCAGCGAGCCGCAGCGCCGGCACGTCGTCAGCGCCGCCTAGCGCCCGGCGCCGCACGCCTATGCCACATGTCATCACCCAGTCGTGCTGCAGCGACGGGTCATGCGTCTACGCCTGCCCGGTCAACTGCATCCACCCGTCTCCGGACGAGCCCGGGTTCGCCACGGCGGAGATGCTCTACATCGACCCGGTGGCGTGTGTCGACTGCGGTGCCTGCGTCAGCGCCTGCCCGGTCGGCGCGATCGCACCGGAAACAAGACTGACCCCGCACCAGCGGCCGTTCATCGCCGTCAACTCCGGTTACTATGCCGCCCGCTACCCCGACCGGCCCGACGACGTGAAGCTGCCGCCGACCTCCAAGCTCGCGCCGGTGCTCCCCGCGCCGAAGCCGCGCCGCGGAGCCGCGCCGCTGACGGTGGCGGTCGTGGGTTCGGGACCCGCGGCGATGTACGCCGCCGACGAGCTGCTGACCCAAAAGGGAGTGCGGGTCAACGTTTTCGAGAAACTGCCGACCCCGTACGGCCTGGTCCGGGCCGGTGTCGCGCCGGACCATCAGAACACCAAGGGCGTCATCCGGTTGTTCGACCGGATCAGCCGCCGCCGGGGATTCACCTTCTACCTCAACGTCGAGGTCGGTACCCACGTGATGCACGCCGAGTTACTGGCGCACCACCACGCGGTGTTGTATGCGGTCGGCGCGCCGGATGATCGCCGGCTCGACATCGAGGGTATGACGCTGCCCGGTGCCGGCACCGCGACCGAGACCGTCGCATGGATCAACGGCCATCCCGACTTCGCGCAGTTGCCCGTCGACCTCGGCCACCCGCGGGTGGTGGTGATCGGCAACGGCAACGTCGCACTCGACGTCGCCCGGATCCTTACCGCCGATCCCGATGACCTTGCGCGCACCGACATCTCGTCGGCCGCCCTGACGGCCCTGCGCGACTCGTCGGTCCGCGAGGTCGTCATCGCCGCCCGCCGCGGCCCGGCCGCCTCCGCGTTCACCCTGCCCGAGCTGATCGGCCTGACCGCGACCGCCACAGTGGTGCTCGACGCCGCCGATCGGGAGCGGGTCCAGCGTGACCTCGAAGTCGTCGACGACGCCGTTACGCGGGCCAAGCTGGAGATCCTGGCCAAACTCCCCGACTCCGCCGAACCGTCCCCGCGTCCGCGAATTCGGTTGGCCTACTTGCTGACACCGCACCGCGTCCGCGGTGCCGACCGGGTGCAAGGCATCGAGTTCCGGCGTACCGGAACCGGCGAACCGGTGCACCTGGACACCGGGATGGTGCTCACCTCCATCGGCTACCGCGGTAAGCCGGTCCCCGGCCTGCCGTTCGACGACGACGCGAACGTCGTTCCCAACACCGGCGGCCGTGTGATCGACCCCGGCACTGGCCGGCCGGTGCCCGGCGTGTACGTAGCCGGCTGGATCAAGCGCGGCCCCACCGGGTTCATCGGCACCAACAAATCCTGTGCGATGCAGACGGTTTCGGCGCTGGTCGACGACTTCAACGCGGAGCGGCTCGGCGATCCGGTCGCCGGCCCGGCCGCGTTGAACAAGTTGATCCGGGGGCGCCGCCCGGACGTGGTGGACGCGGCCGGCTGGCGCGCCATCGACGCCGCCGAACGCCTCCGCGGTGAGGCCGCCGGGCGGCCCCGAACCAAGTTCACCACGGTGCCCGACATGGTCGCCGCCGCGGCAACGGCCGAACCCTCGATCGCCACCCGACTGCGGGCAGGCCTTCGCCGCTAGGGGCCGTCGGTTGAACATCACATCCGGCTGACGGCCTGCCGGAGTTCCTCGGTGCTGACCTCGCGTACCGGCTGGCCCAGTGACCACTGATGTCCGAACGGGTCGCGCACCACGCCGTAGCGATCACCCCAGAACTGATCCTCCAACGGCATCACCACCGTGGCGCCGGCGTCGACCGCCCGCCGGAAGCGGCTGTCGACGTCGTTCACGGTGAGGTGAATCGTGACCGGCGTTCCGCCAAGGGCTTTCGGTGTCATCGACTTGCCGTCGCTCATCTCCGGGAAGTCGTCGGCGAGCATCACGAGCGAGCCGTCGATCTGCACGGCGCCGTGGATCAGCTTGCCGTCCTGGCGTGGGACCCGGCCCATCTCGACGGCGCCGAACGCCTTGACATAGAAGTCGATCGCCGCGTTGGCGTCATCGACGACGAGGTGGGGTGACAGTGCGGGTTGGACATCGATCGCCATGTGAGCCTCCTCGGGTTGGGTAGCGGCCCACCACGGGCCGTTACCCGTATTGACCAACGCGGGAGAAAGGAATCATCGGTCCCGGCGAGCCGGGGCAGAATCAGACGCCGACGTGCGCGATCCGGTTCCAGCCCTCCACCGACTCCGGTGCGCGCGGAGCCGGCCCCACGTAGACGGCCGCCGGGCGCACGAGTTTGCCCAGCCGCTTCTGCTCGAGGATGTGCGCACACCAGCCCGCCGTGCGGCCGCAGGTGAACATCGCCGGCATCATCGAGGCGGGCACCTGGGCGAAGTCCAGGATCACCGCGGCCCAGAATTCGACGTTGGTCTCGATGGCCCGATCCGGGCGGCGCTCCCGCAGTTCGGCCAGCGCCGCCTGCTCCAACTGGGCGGCCACCTCGTAGCGGGGGGCTTCGAGGCGCCTGGCGGTCGCGCGTAACACCCGCGCCCGCGGGTCCTCGGCCCGATACACCCGGTGGCCGAAGCCCATCAGCTTCTCCTTGCGGTCCAGGATGCCCCGCACCACGGTGCGGGCGTCACCGGAACGCTCGACCTCCTCGATCATCGGCAGCACCCGGGCCGGGGCGCCGCCGTGCAGGGGGCCGCTCATCGCGCCGACGGCACCCGACAGCGCCGCGGCCACGTCGGCCCCGGTGGAGGCGATCACCCGCGCCGTGAAGGTCGATGCGTTCATGCCGTGCTCGGCGGCCGACACCCAGTAGGCGTCGATCGCTTCCACATGCCGCGGATCCGGATCGCCCTGCCAGCGGGTCATGAAACGTTCTGTGACCGTGGCACATTCGTCGATGACGCGCTGTGGCACTGCGGGCTGGTAGATGCCGCGCGCCGACTGGGCGACGTAGGACAGCGCCATCACCGACGCGCGCGCCAACTGCTCGCGGGCGGTCTCGTCGTCGATGTCGAGCAGAGGGGCGTAGCCCCAGATGGGTGCCAGCATCGCCAGCCCGGCCTGCACGTCGACCCGGACATCGCCGGTGTGGATGGGCAGCGGAAAGGGCTCGGCCGGTGGCAGACCCTCGCCGAACCGCCCGTCGACCAGCAGCGACCACACATCGCCGAAGGTGACCCGATCCCGGACCAGGTCTTCGATGTCGACGCCGCGATACCGCAGCGCCCCACCGTCCTTGTCCGGCTCGGCGATCTCGGTGGTGAACGCGACCACGCCCTCGAGGCCGGGGACGAAGTCTTCCGGTACCGCACTCATGAAGCGATTCTCGCACCCGCCGCCGGGCCGGTTGCTACCGGTCGGTAACCAACGGGCTCACCACCGCGGCGTACCGTTGGCCCGTGGACTTTCCAGCAGGTGATCGCCTGGCGGCGATGCGAGTGGAATACGGCTCCGTCGAGAAGGACGGCAGCAGCGATCTCGATGCGGACTGGCTGGCCGACGGCTGGCTTGCGTTGTTGCACAGATGGATTACCGACGCCGAAGAGGGCGGCGTGGCCGAGCCGAATGCCATGGTCCTGGCCACCGTCGAGGATGGCAGACCGGTGAGCCGGGCGGTGCTGTGCAAGAGCGTCGACGAGACCGGCGTCACGTTCTACACCAACTACGACTCCGCCAAGGGCGCCGAACTGGCCGCTACGCCCCACGCCGCGGTGACCTTTCCCTGGTTCGCGCTGGGCAGGCAGGTGCACATCCGCGGCGCGGTCACCAAGGTCAGCGCGCAGGAGACCGCCGAATACTGGTCCAAGCGGCCGCGCGGATCCCAGCTGGGCGCCTGGGCGTCGTCGCAGTCCCAGCCCATCGCGTCACGCGCCGATCTGCTGGCCCGTCTCGCCGAGTTGACGGAACGCTTCGCCGGCGACGAGCAGGTGCCGGTGCCGCCGCACTGGGGTGGCTACCGGATCGCGCCGGAGGTCATCGAGTTCTGGCAGGGCCGGGAGAACCGGATCCACAACCGCATCCGGGTCACTCCGGCAAAGAACCTGATCGAGCGGCTGCAGCCCTAGTCGTGGTGAGGCTGTTCGCCGACACCACGCCGCTGCGCACCCCGGACTTCCGCCGGCTGTGGCTGGCCGGCGTCGTCACGGTCATCGGCGGCAACCTGACGATCTTCGCGGTGCCGGTGCAGCTGTACGCGCTGACGCAGAACTCGGCCTACGTGGGGCTCTCCGGATTGTTCGCGTTGGTTCCGCTGATCGTGTTCGGGCTGCTCGGCGGCGCCTGGGCCGACGCGATGGACCGCAGGCTGCTGCTCATCATCACCTCGTGTGGTCTGGCCGTGGCCTCGGTGCTGTTGTGGGTGCAGGCCGCCGCCGGATTCGACAACGTCTGGGTGGTCCTGCTGCTGCTGTCGGTGCAGCAGGCCTTCTACGCGATCAACGCGCCGACGCGGGCCGCGGCCATCCCGCGCATGCTGCCCATCGCGCAACTCCCGGCCGCCAACTCGCTCAACATGACCGTGCAACAGTTCGGCGCGATCGTCGGTCCGCTGCTGGCCGGGGTGCTGCTGCGCTGGATCGACCTGTCCACGCTGTATCTGCTCGACGCGATCGCCTGCCTGGCCCCGATCTGGGTGACCTTCCGGCTGGCCCGGATGCCGGTGACCGAATCGAGCGCGGCGGAGGGCTCCTCGCGCTGGGGGGTGGGGGCGGTGCTGGCGGGCTTCCGCTATCTGGCGGGCAACCAGGTGGTGCTGATGTCGTTCGTCGTCGACCTCATCGCGATGATCTTCGGCATGCCGCGGGCCCTGTTCCCGCAGATGGCCCACGAGAGCTTCGGCGGCCCGGTGACCGGCGGCACCACCATGGCGCTGCTCGCCGCGGCGATGTCGGTCGGGGCGGTGGCCGGTGGCGTGCTCTCCGGCTGGTTCCCACGCATCCGCCGCCAGGGACTGGCCGTCATCGCCGCCATCGTGGTCTGGGGCCTGGCGATGGTGGGTTTCGGCGTGGCCGGCGGTGCGGCGGACGGCCGGGCCGGCCCGATGCTGTGGGTTGCGCTCGGGTTCCTCGCCGCAGGCGGTGGCGCCGACATGGTCTCCGCGGCGTTCCGGTCGACGATCCTGCAGGAGGTCGCCTCCGACGATCTGCGCGGCCGTTTGCAGGGGGTCTTCCTGGTGGTCGTCGCGGGCGGTCCCCGGCTGGCCGACACCGTGCACGGCGCCGCGGCCGCGATGATCGGCACCACCGTGGCCGCCGCGGGCGGGGGAGCCCTGGTCGTGGTCGGGGTGCTCGTCGCCGCCGTGCTGGCGCCGGCGTTCGTGCGCTACCGCGTCCCGGCTGCGGCGCCGCAGCACGATCGCAGTGATCACCCGGAGAAGTAGCCGTCCGGACCGGCCGCCGCCGCTACCATCACCTGTTGTGAGTCAGGGGGAGGCCGCTCTCGGACTGCGAGAGCGCAAGAAGCGGCGGACCCGCGCCTCGCTGATCGATGCCGCGGTCGGGCTTTCGCTCGAGCGCGGCTACAACGACACCACCGTCGAGCAGATCGCCGCGGTAGCGGACGTCTCACCGCGAACCTTCAGCCGATACTTCGCCACCAAGGACGCGCTCGCCCAGCCGATGATCGAGGACCTCCTCGCCGCGGCAAGCGCCGAACTCGCCACCATCGCGCCGTCGGTTCCGGCTCTGCTGGCCCTGGCCCGGGCGCATGTGGACATGCTGCGCCGGGTCGCCTCCGGCGTGGTGCCCGGGCTGACCCCGGGCCGGGTGGCGCTGATGCTGAACGTCCTGAACTCCTCGGACGCCCTGCGCGCGGCGGCGCTGGAGTCCCGGCCGCCGGTCATCGTCGCCGACGTGGCCCGGCGCCTCGGCGTCCCGCCCGGTGACAAGCGGGTCGAGGTCACCACCGGCACCTGGTCGGCGCTGATCCTGGCCGCCTGCGCCGACCTGCGGTTCGCCCCCGACGAGGTGCACACCGCCGCCGACATGATGGCCGACGCGATCGAGCGGACGGTCGAGGCGTTCATCGAGGTCTCGGCCGAGGTGGTGCGCTCGGCGGCGCCGTCGCCATAGGCGACGCGGGTCGGCCGGGCCGCCGGGAGCGGCCCCCCGCGGGCGCTCCGGAACGACAGCGACTACCTTTCCCTGATAGGACTGCCGTGTCAGGCGTCGAACTGCGCAGAAGGGGTTCATGTGGCCGCAACCGACGACACCGCCAGCCTCCAGTACCCGGGCGGCGAGTTGGATCTGGAGATCGTCCACGCGACCGAGGGCGCCGACGGCATCGCACTGGGGCCGCTGCTGGCGAAGACCGGCTACACGACGTTCGACCAGGGCTTCGTCAACACCGCATCGACGAAGAGCGCCATCACCTATATCGACGGGGATGCCGGCATCCTGCGCTATCGCGGCTACCCGATCGAGCAGCTGGCCGAGAAGTCGACGTTCATCGAGGTGAGCTACCTGCTGATCTACGGTGAGCTGCCCAGTCCCGAGCAGCTGGAGGCGTTCACCACCCAGATCCAGCGCCACACCCTGCTGCACGAAGACCTCAAGCGGTTCTTCGACGGTTTTCCGCGCAACGCCCACCCGATGCCGGTGCTCTCCAGCGCCGTCAACGCGCTGAGCGCGTACTACCAGGACTCGCTGGACCCGCTGGACAACAAGCAGGTCGAACTGTCCACGATCCGGCTGCTGGCCAAGCTGCCCACCATCGCGGCCTATGCCTACAAGAAGTCGGTCGGCCAGCCGTTCCTGTACCCGGACAACTCGCTGACCCTGGTGGAGAACTTCCTGCGGATGACGTTCGGCTTCCCGGCCGAGCCCTACGAGGTCGACCCGGAGATCGTCCGCGCCCTGGACATGCTGCTGATCCTGCACGCCGATCACGAGCAGAACTGTTCGACGTCCACGGTGCGGCTGGTCGGCTCCTCGCAGGCCAACCTGTTCACCTCCATCTCCGGCGGCATCAACGCCCTGTGGGGTCCGCTGCACGGCGGCGCCAACCAGGCGGTGCTGGAGATGCTGGAGAAGATTCGCGTCGGCCAAGACGACGTGCAGACCTTCGTGAAGAAGGTCAAGAACAAGGAAGACGGTGTGAAGCTGATGGGCTTCGGCCACCGG
>JAGQTW010000014.1 GCA_020438785.1 Mycobacterium sp.
GGATGCAGGTGCCGTCCGGGGTCGGCCAATCGTCGCCGAACACCGAGATCTCCTCGCGCAGCCCGAGGGCCACCTGCAGCACCAGCGGGATGAGATGGGTCTCGGTGGCGTGCCGCTCGCCGAGCCCGGCGTAGGCGCCGGCGACGTTGAAGTAGCGCAGGCTGGTCGCGGCCAGGCCGTGCGCGGCGGCGTAGGACGTGATCGCGTTGTCGATCGCCAGTTTGGTGGCCCCGTAGGCGTTCGTCGGCCGGGTGGGCGCATCCTCGGTGATCGGCACCGACTCCGGCTCGCCGTAGGTGGCCGCGGTCGAGGAGAACACCAGCCGGGGGGTGCCGGAGACCCGGATGGCCTCGAGCAACTGCAGGGTCTTGACCACGTTGCCGAACCAGTACAGCTCCGGGGCCACCACCGACTCGCCGACCAGTGACTTGGCCGCGAAATGCAGCACCCCGTCGAACGATCCGCCGCCGAGCAACCCCGGTGCGGCGGCCACCATGTCGTCGTGGACGAAGCGCGCCCCGGCGGGCACGGCATCGGCGTTGCCGGTCGACAGGTCGTCGACGACGACCACCTCGTGCCCCTCCTCGAGAAGAACCTGCGCGCAGACGCTGCCGACGTAACCGGCACCCCCGGTGACCAGAAGTTTCATCAGAATTCTTCCTAGAACTCGGCAGCCTGTTCGACGATGTTGACCAGCACCCGCACCCCGACGCCCAGCGCCCGCTCGTCGACGTCGAAGGTCGGCTGGTGCAGGTCGAGTTGCGGGCCGATGCCGCTCCACACGCCCAGGCGCGCCATCGCACCGGGAACGTCCTCGAGGTACCAGGAGAAGTCCTCCCCGCCGCCGGACTGCCGGGTGTCGGCCAGCGCCTCGGGCCCGATGGCCTCGATCGCATGGGTGACGATCTGGGTGCAGCGCTCCTCGTTGACCACCGGCGGCACGCCGCGCCGGTACTGCAGCGAGTGCTCGATGCCCAGCGGGGCCAGCAGGCCCGAAACGATTTCGCGGACAACGTCTTCCATCACCAGCCAGGTGTCGCGGCTGGCGGTGCGGACGGTGCCGGCCAGGGTGCCGCTCTGCGGGATGGCGTTGGCGGCGACACCGGCGTTGGCCGCGCCCCACACCATCACCGTGCTGTGCCGGGGGTCGATGCGGCGGGACAGCACCCCGGGCAGCCCGGTGATCAGCGTGCCCATGCCGTACACCAGGTCCGAGGTCAGATGTGGGCGCGAGGTGTGTCCGCCCGCCGAGTGCAGGGTGATCTCGATCGAGTCGGCAGCCGAGGTGATCGGTCCGGGGATGATCGCGACCCGGCCCACCGACAGCCGGGGGTCGCAGTGCAGCGCGAAGATCCGCGACACCCCGAGCAGCGCGCCCGCGGAGATCGCGTCGATCGCGCCGCCGGGCATCAACTCCTCGGCGGCCTGGAAGATCAGCCGCACCCCGACCGGCAGTTCGGGCGCCGCGGCCAGCGCCGACGCCGCACCGAGCAGCATCGCGGTGTGCGCGTCGTGCCCGCAGGCGTGCGCCACGTTCGGCACCGTGGAGGCGTACGGCGCCCCGGTGCGATCCGCCATCGGCAGCGCGTCCATGTCGGCACGCAACGCGATGCGCGGCGCATGCTCGGGACCGAAGTCGCAGGTCAATCCGGTGCCGCCGGGCAGCACCTTCGGGTTCAGCCCCGCCTCGACGAGCCGGTCGGCGACGAACTGGGTGGTGGCGAACTCCTGGCGGCCCAACTCGGGGTGGCGGTGGATGTGCCGGCGCCACTCGACGAGGTCGTCGTAGTGGGCGGCCAGCCAGGATTCGGCGGTGTCGGCCATGCTCATGCGCGATCCGCCTCCGCTTCTCGCTCGACGCTCATGCGCGATCCGCCTCCGCTTCTCGCTCGACGCTCATGCGCGATCCGCCTTCGCCGCCAGCACCCGATCCCGCTCGGTGGGCGACTCGGCCAGCGCAACGACGGTGCGCGCCAACATGATCGAACCCTCGACGACGGCCGCATCCGCGCTGGGGCCGACGGCGGCCGCGGTGAAGGCGGGCTGGTGGATGACCGCTCCCCCGGCGTCGATGCCGACGACGGGATGGATGCCGGGCAGCAGCTGCGTGACGTTGCCCATGTCGGTACTGCCCAGCGGCACGCCGGCCTCGACGTCGGCGGGCACCGGAACGCGGCCCATCCGCACCATCTCGGCGCGGAACACCTCGGCCAGCCACCGGTCGGGGGCCAGCTCGGCGTAGGCCGGCGCCGCCTCGACGATCTCGTATGCGCAGCCGGTGGCCACCGCACCGGCCTCGAAGCAGCCGCGCATCCTGTCCTCCAGCGCCCGGCGCGACGCGCTGTCTCCTGCCCGCATCGTGTACTGCAGCCGCGCGCGGCCCGGGATGACGTTGGTGGCCGAGCCGCCCTCGGTGACGATTCCGTGGGTCATCTGCCCGGGCGCCAGCTGCTGGCGCAGCAGCCCGATCGCCACCTGGGCGACGGTCACCGCGTCGGCGGCGTTGATGCCGAGGTACGGCGCGACGGCGGCGTGCGACTCGCGGCCGGTGTAGGTGACCGTCACCTCCGAGAGCGCCAGCGAGCGCGCGGCCGCGATGTCGATCGGCCCGGGGTGCAGCATCACCGCGGCGGCGACGTCGTCGAACACCCCGGCCTCGATCAGCAGGGCCTTGCCGCCGCCGGACTCCTCGGCCGGGGTGCCGATGAGCGCGACGGTCAGCCCGAGGTCGTCGGCGACGTCGGCCAGCGCCAGCGCGGTGCCGACGGCCGAGGCGGCGATGATGTTGTGCCCGCAGGCGTGCCCGATGCCCGGCAGCGCGTCGTACTCGGCGCAGATGCCGATCACCAGCGGGCCCGACCCGTAGTCGGCGCGGAAGGCGGTGGGCAGCCCGCCGGGAGCCGCGGTGACCGCGAAACCCCGCTCGGCGGCCAGCGCCTGGGTCTTGGCGCAGCTGCGGTGCTCGTCGAAGGCCAGTTCCGGTTCGGCGTGAATCGAGTGCGACAGTTCGATCAGATCACCACGACGGGCCGCGACGACGTCCTCGACGCGGGTCGACGGGGTGATCGTTGGCATCCCCGCAGTATCGCACCCACCGCGTCCCGATTCCCGGGCTAGGCTCCCTGGCTGTGGGTCCAGACGCCGAGCACGCGGCATCCGTCATCGCCGAGCGCACCGGCGTGGCGCACCACGATGTGGCCGTGATCCTCGGTTCGGGCTGGGCGCCGGCCGCCGAGGCGCTGGGCACACCGGCCGCCGACATCCCGATGTCCGGGCTGCCCGGCTTCATCCCGCCGTCGGCCCTCGGCCACCGCGGCCGGGTGCTGTCGGTGCCGATCGGGTCGCACAACGTGCTGGTCCTCCTGGGCCGCATCCACCCGTACGAGGGCCACGAACTGTGCGACGTCGTGCACCCGGTGCGCACCGCGCGGGCCGCGGGCGCGCAGGTGGTGGTGCTCACCAACGCCGCGGGTGGTCTGCGCCCGGAGTATCGGGTCGGCCAGCCGGTGCTGATCAGCGACCACCTGAACCTGACCGCCCGCTCGCCGCTGACCGGCGCCCAGTTCGTCGACCTGGTCGACGCGTACTCGCCGCGGCTGCGGGCCCTGGCCCGGGAGGTGGACCCGGGACTGACCGAGGGGGTCTACGCCGGGTTGCCCGGACCGCACTACGAGACCCCGGCGGAGATCCGGATGCTGCGCACCCTGGGGGCGGACCTGGTCGGGATGTCGACGGTGCACGAGACCATCACCGCGCGGGCGGTCGGGGCGGAGGTGCTGGCACTGTCGCTGGTGACCAACCTGGCCGCCGGGATGACGGGCGCGCCGCTCAGTCACGCCGAGGTGCTGGCCGCCGGCCGGGCGTCGGCCACCGCGATGGGCACGCTGCTGGGCGCGGTGCTGGCCCGGCTCTGAGGACAAGCCCCCGATGCGGACCGCCCGGTGACCCCCGAGGAGTGGATCGCCCACGACCCGGATCCGGTCACCGCCGCCGAGTTGGCCGCCTGCGACCCCGCCGAACTGGCCGCGCGGTTCGCCCATCCGCTGGCATTCGGCACCGCGGGCCTGCGCGGCCCGGTGCGCGGCGGTCCGGATGCGATGAACGTCGCGGTGGTGCTGAGGGCCACCTGGGCGGTGGCCCGCGTGCTGCACGACCGCGGACTGGGCGGTGCCACGGTGGTGGTCGGCCGTGACGCCCGGCACGGCTCGGAGGCCTTCGCCACCGCTGCGGCCGAAGTGTTTGCCGCCCACGACTTTCGGGTGATCGCACTGCCCCACCCGGCGCCGACGCCAGTGGTCGCGTTCGCGGTGCGCCGCACCGGTGCGGCGGCGGGCGTGCAGATCACCGCCTCACACAATCCGGCCCGGGACAACGGCTACAAGGTGTACGTCGACGGCGGCCTGCAGATCGTCTCGCCCACCGACCGGGAGATCGAGGCGGCGATCGCCGGCGCGCCCCCCGCCGATGAGATCGCCCGCCAGACCGTCGAACCGACGGACACCTCCCTGCTCGACGCCTACGTCCACCGCGCCGCAGCGATGCGGCGCGGACACGATCCGGTGCGGGTGGCCCTGACCGCGATGCACGGCGTCGGCGGCGAACTCGGGCTGCGCACACTGGAGGCGGCCGGGTTCGACGACGTGCACGTGGTGGCAAGCCAATTCGAGCCGGACCCCGATTTCCCGACGGTGGCGTTCCCCAACCCGGAGGAGCCCGGCGCCACCGACGCGCTGCTGCGCACCGCCGAGCGGGTGGGGGCCGGCATCGCGATCGCCCTGGACCCCGACGCCGACCGCTGCGCGGTCGGCATTCCCACCGATACCGGCTGGCGGATGCTGTCCGGGGACGAAACCGGCTGGCTGCTCGGTGATTTCATTCTGTCCCGGCTCGGGCAACCGGAGGCCGCCGGCGCGGTGGTGGCAAGCAGCGTGGTGTCCTCTCAGCTGCTCGCCGCGATCGCGGCCGATCACGGCGCCCGGCACGTGCAGACCCTCACCGGCTTCAAGTGGCTGGCCCGCGCCGACGACGGCATCCCCGGAGCCCGCCTGGTTTACGCCTACGAGGAGGCCATCGGCCACTGTGTCGACCCGGAGGCAGTGCGTGACAAGGACGGCATCAGCGCCGCCGTGCTGGCCTGCGACCTGGTGAGTGGGCTTGGCGCCCGGGGTAGTTCGGTGTCGGCGGCGCTGGACGAGTTGGCCCGCAGGCACGGTGTACACACCACCGCCGCGGTCTCCCGCGCCGCCGCCACCCCCGACGAAGCCGCCGCGATGATGGCGCGGCTGCGTGACCACCCGCCGCGGGAACTGGCCGGCATCCCCGTCACCGTCACCGACCTGCTGCAGCGCACCGACGCCGTGATCCTGGCCGGCGGCGACGACGGGGCGTCGGTCCGGATGGTGGTGCGCCCGTCGGGCACCGAACCGAAGGTCAAGTGCTACACCGAGGTTCGGCTGTCGCCCGACCCCGACCTGGCGGGGGCGCGGTCGCGGGCCACGGCGCTGCAGTCCCGCCTGCTCGCCGCGGCGCGCGGCTGGTAGTCAGCGCGGCCCGAACTGCCGGTCACCGGCGTCGCCGAGGCCGGGCACGATGTAGGCGACCTCGTTGAGCCCGTCGTCGACGGTCGCGGTGAACAGCCGGGCCTCCGGGGCGGCCTTCTCCAGCGCCGCGATGCCCTCGGGGGCGCACACCACGCAGACGGCGGTGATGTCCCGGGCGCCGCGGTCGTGCAGCAGCTCGATGGTGTAGACCATCGAACCGCCGGTCGCCAGCATCGGGTCGAGCACCAGCACCGGCTGGGTGCTGAGATCGTCGGGCAGCGACGCCAGGTACGGCGTCGGCCGGTGGGTGGTCTCGTCGCGGGCCACGCCGACGAAGCCCACCCGGGCCTCCGGGATGAGCGCCTGGGCCTGATCGACCATGCCCAGCCCGGCCCGCAGCACCGGAACCAGCAGCGGCGGGTTGGCCAGCCGCGAGCCGGTGGTCTCGGTCAGCGGGGTGCGCACCGGGACGGTCTCGCGGGGCGCGCGCCGGGTCGCCTCGTAGACCAGCATGTGCGTCAGCTCGCGCAGCGCCGCCCGAAACCCGGCGTTGTCGGTGCGCTCATCGCGCAGGGTGGTCAACCGGGCGGCGACCAGCGGGTGGTCGACGACGCACACGTCCATGCGCAGGAACTGTAGTGGCCGCCGGCCGGGCCTACCGCGGTGAATCGCAGCCGAGCGTGGCGGCCTTGGCCAGCGCGAAGAACTGGTAGGCGTAGGTCTCCGCCCAGCGCGCCGCCGAGTAGTCGTAGCTGCGGGGCACCGGCCGCATGGTCACGGTGCCGGCAAAGCACTGGCCGAAGATGTAGCGGGCTCGCACCATGTGGTAGTTCCACGACACCACGATCACGTGTGACCAGTTGTTCTGCTTGGCCAGCCGGGCCGCGAACATCGCCTCACCGCGGGTGGTGAACGGATCCGGGCGGAAACAGATGACGGTGATGGTCGCGGTGCCCGCGGCGCATGCCCGCGCGAACTCCGGGTCGCCGCCGCCGTAGGAATTGGACAGCACCACGGTGTCGGCGTAGCCCTGCCGGGCCAGGTCCAGGCCGTAGGCCAGCCGGCCGTCCTTCTCGCCGCCGAGGACGACGATCGCATCGGCTCTGGTCAGGGGGTCGCCCTGCGGACGGGTGAACATCAGGTAGCCGGCCACGGCCAGCACCACCGCGGTGGCGAGCATCGCGGTCAGGGCGAGCATCGACGCCGAACGCACTCTGGCCACGGGGGGAGGCTACCGGCCAGACTGCGTCGTTAGGCTGTCCGGCATGGCAGCTGAGCTCGTTCCGGTCCGTCTCGGTATCACCGCTGGTGATCTGTACACCCTGTGGGCGCCCCGCTGGCGCGATTCCGGCGACGAGTGGGAGGCGTTCCTCGGCAAGGACGAGGACCTGTTCGCCTTCGAATCGGTCGCCGACCTCGCCGCCTTCGTCCGCACCGACAGCGACAACGACCTGACCGATCATCCGGGCTGGGCCCGGCTCAAGACCGCCAACGCGCACACGCTCGAGCCCACCGAGAAGCGTCGGGCCGACCTCATCGCGGTCGAGGAGTTGCTCGCCGAGAAGCCCACCGAGGAATCCATCGCCCAGCTCGCGAACACGCTGGCCGTGGTGTCGTCGATCGGGACGGTGTGCGAGCTGCCCGCGGTCACCCGCTTCTTCAACGGCAACCCGAGCCTGGGCCTGGTGGCCGGCGGCATGGAGCAGTTCGCCGGCCGGGCCGGGCAGAAGCGGTGGAACGGCATCGCCGAGATCGTGGCCCGCAGCTGGGACGACGTGGTCGCCGCGATCGACGAGGTGGTCACCACCCCCGAGGTCGACGAGCGGGCCGCCAAGCTGGCGGCCGAGGAGCTCGAGGAGCCCTACGAGCCCGACGACGAGGACGTTTCGGACGACCTGGACGAGGCCGACGAGGACGAGGCTGACGAGTCCGGGGACGACGAGGACGTGGTCGCGGCCCCGGCCGGCCCCGTGGTGCTCGGCGGCGACGCCGACTTCTGGGAGCAGGTCGGCATCGACCCGGTCCGGATCATGGCCAGCTCGGGCACGCTGTACACCTTGCGCTGCTACTTCGACGACCGGCCGATCTTCCTCGGCCGCAACGGCCGGATCAGCGTCTTCAGCTCCGAGCGGGCGCTGGCTCGTTACCTTGCCGACGAGCACGACCACGACCTGTCGGACCTGAGCACCTACGACGACATCCGCACCGCCGCCACCGACGGCTCGCTACGGGTCGAGGTCACCGAGGACAACATCTACGTGCTGACCGGCCTGGCCGATGACATCGCCGACGGACCCGACGCCGTGGACCGCGATCAGCTCGAGCTGGCCGTCGAGTTCATCCGCGACGTCGGTGACTACTCGGAGGACGAGACCGTGGACCGGTTGCTGTCGGGCGATCGGCCACTGGGCAAGCTGGTCGAGCACGTCCTCGACCCGGACTCCGCCGGCCGGCCCGGGAAGCCGTACACCGCGGCGGCCAAGGAATGGGAAGAGCTCGAGAGGTTCGTGGAGTCACGGCTGCGCCCCGAGTAGGGGCGCCGACGGGACGACATCAGGTCACGTGTCACGGCTGCGCCCCGAGTAGCTCACCTGACCCGGGTCCAGGGCTGACAGTTGATCGACTCGAAGGCCTTCACCGACGGGTTGATGTTGGCGTACATCGGCCCCATCGAAATATTCGTCTCGACGACGTGATCCTTGTTGGCATCGGGTGTGCTGTAGGTGAACCACAGGCACATCGAATCCTCGGTCGGCACATCGTTGATCCACACCCCCCACGTCGATCCGGTACCGGAAGTGCGGTAGAGGCCGGGCGAAATGTCAGGGCCGACAACGAAAAACCCGCTACCCGGGATGGGATCCAACGGATCGGCGGCCCCCGGTGGCGCCACGGTGACGGCTGCCGCCGCGACCAGCACCGCGAACAAGGCGCTCCGCAACCGCATTGAATTCATACCGCAGCGTATGCCGGGGTGCCGAATCTGTCAGCGCCTCACCCAATGTGGAATAAAGAGGGAACAAAGTTGCAGAAGTGCATTGATCCCGCATACTTGGCTATCCGCCGAATGAGAAGCGGCTGACGGGGAGCTAGCGATGACGGTGCAGGCCAGGGCTGAGGCCACCCGGCAGACGATCATCCTTGCCGCTGTCGAACTGTTCGACACCGTCGGCTATGGCAGCACGACAATGGGTCACATCATCGACCGCGCCGGAATCACCAAGGGCGCGTTTTACTACCACTTCCCGACCAAGGAGTCCGTGGCCGCCGCGATCATCGAAGACGCCGACACCGTGATCGAGGTCTCCACCGCCAGCGCCTTCGGCTCCCCCTCCGCGCCGATGCTGGAGTGCCTGATTCGCACCAGCTTCATCAGCGCCGACGTCACCCGGAACAACGCGTTGGTTCGGGTCGGGAACCTGCTGCGGCAGGCCCTCAACCAGATCAGCCCGTCCGGTGCGGCGCCCTACCTGGTGTGGCGCAAGGTCGTCATAGCCATGGTGCGAAGGGCCGCAGCGGAAGGGGACGTGCAGGACGGCATCGACGTCGAGGCCCTCGGACACGCCATCTGGTCCAGCCTCGTCGGCACCGCCCTGCTATCCGGCGCCACCGGAGAGGACCCGATACCGCGGCTCGCCCAGGTCTGGGAGATCACGCTGCGCGGCGTCGTGCCCGCCGAGTCGCTCCCCTACTTCAACGCATTCGTGACCCGCACCGCCCAGCAGTACCGGCGCTCTCAGCCGATCAGCACGGCATAGCGCGGCTTGATCACTTCGTCGATGATGGCCAGCCGCTCGTCGAAGTGCAGGAACGCCGATTTCATGGCGTTGATGGTGAACCGCTCCAGATCGCTCCACCCGTAGCCGAACGCCTCGACGAGGCGGGACATCTCCTCGGTCATGGTGGTATCGCTCATCAGCCGGTTGTCGGTGTTGACCGTGACGCGGAATCGCAACCGGGCCAGCAGGTCGAAGGGATGGCTCGCGATGCTCTGCACCGCACCGGTCTGCACGTTCGAGCTCGGGCACAGCTCCAGCGGAATTCGCTTGTCCCGCAGGATCGCCGCCAGCCGGCCCAGCCGCGCGGTGCCGTCCGGACCGACCTCGATATCGTCGACGATGCGCACACCATGGCCGAGACGGTCGGCTCCGCAGAATGCCAGGGCCTCCTGGATGGAGGGCAGCCCGAAGGCCTCGCCGGCGTGAATGGTGAAGCGGGCGTTGTTACTTCGCATGTATTCGAACGCGTCGAGATGCCGGGTCGGTGGATAACCGGCCTCGGCCCCGGCGATGTCGAAACCGACGACGCCCTTGTCGCGGAACCGGATCGCCAGTTCGGCGATCTCACGGGAACGGGCCGCGTGACGCATCGCGGTGACCAGGCAGCGCACCGTGATCCGATGCCCTTCCGCGGCGGCCGATTTCTCGCCATCGGCGAAGCCGGCCAGCACCGCGTCCACTACGTCGTCGAGTGACAGACCGCCGTCCATGTGCAGTTCGGGTGCGAACCGTACTTCGGCGTAGACCACGTTGTCGGCGGCCAGGTCCTGCACGCATTCCTCCGCCACCCGGTGCAGGGCGTCGGGGGTCTGCATGACGGCGACGGTGTGCGCGAACGGCTCGAGGTAGCGCACCAGGGACCCGCTGTGGGCGGCGGTACGGAACCAGGCCGCCAACTCCGTCTCGTCGGTGGTCGGCAGCCCGTCGTAGCCGACCTGCCCGGCGATGTCGAGCACGGTGGCCGGCCGCAGGCCGCCGTCGAGGTGGTCGTGCAGCAGGGCCTTGGGGGCGCGGCTGATCATCTCCGGGGTCAGCGGGGTGGTCATCAGCCGATCCGATCGATGATCAGCGGACGGACCGGGGGCGCGACGTCGGCAATGCTCCACCCGCCGTCGAGTTCGGCCAGCGCGGCCGGCACGCGCTCCGGGGTGTCGGTGTAGAGGGTGAACAGCGGCTCCCCGGTCACCACCGGCTCGCCGGGCTTGCGGTGGATGCGAACCCCGGCGCCCGACTGGACACGCTCGCCGGGGCGTGCCCGGCCCGCGCCGAGCCGCCACACCGTCAACCCCACCGCCATCGCGTCGATGTCCCCCATTGTGCCGCTTCGGGGGGCCGACACTGTCTCGGAATGGGCACCGATCGGCAGCGGTGCGTCCAGGTCGCCGCCCTGGGCCGCGACCAGCCGGCGGAAGCGGTCCATCGCGGTTCCGTCCCGCAGGGTCTGGGCCGGATCGCGGTCGTCGATCCCGGCGAGTTCCAGCAACTCGGCGGCCAGCCGGACGGTCAGCTCGACCACGTCGGCGGGACCGCCGCCGGCCAGCACCTCGAGGGACTCGGCGACCTCGAGCGCGTTGCCGACGGTCAGCCCGAGCGGGGTGTTCATGTCGGTGAGCACCGCCCGGGTGGCGACCCCCTGGCTGCGGCCCAACTCCACCATGGTGGCGGCCAGCTCCCTGGACTCGGCCTCCGTCTTCAGGAACGCCCCGCACCCGACCTTGACGTCGAGCACCAG
>JAGQTW010000223.1 GCA_020438785.1 Mycobacterium sp.
GCAGCGGTTGTTCGACCCAGCGGGTCACCACCGCGCGGGAGAAGTGCCCGTGCCCGACGAACACCACGTCGCGGTCGACCATGTGGTCCAACGCGTAGGCGACGGCCTGGTCGGCGCGCATGCTCACCTGGTCCACGCTCTCCCCGCCGGGGCAGCCGTAGGTCCACAGCAGCCAGCCCGGGGTCTCGGTGCGGATCTCGTGGGTGGTCAGGCCCTCGTAGTCGCCGTAGTCCCACTCGGCCAGCAGCGGGGACACCTCGTCGACCGTCAGCCCGGCCAGCTCGGCGGTGGCCAGGGCGCGCTTGCGCGGGCTGCTGACCACCAGCGGGTGGTCCAGGCCTAGGTGCTCGAGGGTGTTCGCGGCGAGTTCGGCCTGCCCGCGCCCGACGTCGGTGAGCTCCAGGTCGGTGCGGCTGGTGTGCTTGCGGTCCCGGGACCATTCGGTTTCGCCGTGCCGCAGCAGGACCAGCCGATGGTTTCCGAGGCTCACGTCGGTTGATTCTGCCGGATCGCGTGGTCTGCCGTGCCAGCCGGGACGCCTGGAGCCCGAACCTGTAAGGATGGTCTGGTGACCCGAGTACTGGCGGTGGCCAATCAGAAGGGCGGGGTGGCCAAGACGACCACGGTCGCGTCGCTGGGCGCGGCGCTGGTCGACGAGGGCAAGCGGGTGCTGCTGGTCGACCTCGACCCACAGGGATGTCTGACGTTCTCACTGGGCGCCGACCCGGACAAGCTGCCGGTGTCGGTGCACGAGGTACTGCTCGGTGAGGTGGAACCCGACGCCGCGCTGGTGACCACCACGGAGGGGATGACCCTGCTGCCGGCGAACATCGATCTGGCCGGTGCCGAGGCGATGCTGCTGATGCGGGCGGGCCGGGAGTACGCGCTCAAGCGGGCGCTGGCCAAGCTCTCTGCCGACTTCGACGTGATCATCATCGACTGCCCGCCGTCGCTGGGCGTGCTGACGCTCAACGGCCTGACCGCCGCCGACGAGGTCATCGTGCCGCTGCAGTGCGAGACGCTGGCGCACCGCGGGGTCGGTCAGTTCCTGCGCACGGTCACCGACGTCCAGCAGATCACCAACCCGGACCTGAAGATGCTGGGCGCGCTGCCGACCCTCTACGACTCGCGGACCACGCACAGCCGCGACGTGTTGCTGGACGTCGCCGACCGCTACGACCTGCCGGTGCTGGCCCCGCCGATCCCGCGCACGGTGCGCTTCGCCGAGGCCAGCGCATCCGGGTCGTCGGTGCTGGCGGGCCGAAAGACGAAGGGCGGCAACGCCTATCGTGAACTGGCGGCGGCGCTGATCAAGCACTGGAAGTCCGGCCGGGCGCTGCCGACTTTCACGCCCGAGATCTGAGCGCTACTTCGCCCCGAAGGCGGCCAGCGTGCCGCCGTGCTCCTCGACCACGATCGAGCCGGTCACTTCCGGCACCACCGGACCGTCGCCGGCCGGATGCGCCAGCGGGATCAAACGCTCGTTGGTGCCGGTCGCCGCGTCGTAGACGCCGAGGCCGCCGGCCACCGGGATGAGCAGCTTGCCGGCCATGATCGCGGCCGGGCCGACCGGGGACAGCGGACCGGTGGTCTCCACGGCGTAGCGGTGGCCCAGGGTTCCGTCGAACACCTGCACGCCACTGCCGGTCCACCAGGTGAACAGATCGCCGGCGCGGGTCACCGCCGCCGGGCCCGTCACGGTCGGGGCGGCCCGCAGGGGGGTGGTGGACACCTTGGTGCCGGTGTCGTCGTAGACCACCATCTCCGGTCGCGGGGTGGGCAGGTACACCGCGGTGGAGGTGCCGGACACCGCGACCACCCGCGCCTCGGAGTCGACGGCCACGCCCGGCAGCGGCACGTTCTTGGTCTCCGGCTCGTCCTCCTCCTTGGCGGGCTTGAGCAGCGTCAGCCGCAGATCCTTCTGATCGCGGCAGGCCTCGAGCACCGAGACCGCGGAATCGCTGCCCGCCGCCGACATCAGCGTGCAGCCGGTGCCGACGCCCTGGTTGACCGGCTTCACCCGGGCGTCGATCTCGCCGTAGGACATCATCCGCACCAGATCCGAGCGCCACAGCTCCAGGCGGGTCGGCCCGGCCGAGAGGATCGCGCTGCCGTTGGAGGTCACCACGACGTGCTTGTCGGCGTAGGCGGTGCGGGTCGGGCCGCGCCTGCCGGTGGCGGCGTCGATGCCGCTGACCTGACCGCAGCCCCGGACGTCGGGGTAGACCGCCACCGCGAGGTCGTAGATGTAGGAGACCGCGCACAGGTTGGTGTCCCGGGCGAAGGTCCAGCGGTTCTCGCCGGTCTGTGCGTCGCGCCCCTGCACCGTCCGGCCGTCGCCGGTCACCACGGTGCCGCCGATCACCACCGGACTGGGCGTGCGCGGGCTGGCCGCCGTCCACAGCTGGGCGAGGGTCTCGGGGACGACGCGGGCCGGGGCCGGGTTGGGCGCCGGGTTGGTCGCCGGGCGGCTGATCGTGGCCCGCGCGGAGCTGTTCCACCAGAACAGCGCGGCCACGACGGCCACCACGGCGGCGATCGCCGCGGCGGCGCGCAGATCGCCCCGGGTGCGGCGTTCGGGTCTGACCATCTAGGCGACGATAGCCGCGCTCAGCCCGCGGTCGGGGTGGCGGCGTCGGCCGAGTTGCGCGGCCGCCGCCGGCGACGGCGCTTACGGGCCGCACCGCCCTCCCCGGACGCCGCGACGGGCTCGGCGGCTCCGCCGTCGACGCCCGCCTCGGCGGGCTTGGCAGGCTTCGCCACATGCCCGGTCGCCGACTCGCCGCTGCGGGTGCGGCGGCGGGACCGGTTGCGGGCGGGGCGCTCACGGTTGGCGTCGGCGGAGCTGATCCGGGTGCCGTCCTGGGACTTGGCCTGGCGCTGCTTGCGCGGGGTGCCGATCGAGCCGGTGGCCTCGGCGGGGATGCCCAGCTCGGAGTAGAGGTGCGGCGAGTTCGAGTAGGTCTCGGCGGGGTCCGGGCACTCCAGCTTGAGCGCCTTGTCGATCATCGACCAGCGATCCAGTTCGTCCCAGTCGACCAGGGTGATCGCGATGCCGGTCTTGCCCGCACGGCCGGTGCGGCCGATGCGGTGCACGTAGGCCTGCTCGTCCTCGGGGATCTGGTAGTTGATGACGTGAGTGATGTCATCGATGTCGATGCCCCGGGCGGCGACATCGGTGGCGACCAGCACGTCGACGTCGCCGGCGCGGAACGCCTTGAGCGCCTTCTCGCGGGCGATCTGGCCGAGGTCGCCGTGCACGGCGCCGACCTTGAAGCCGCGTTCGGCGAGCTCGTCGGCCACCTTCTGGGCGGTGCGCTTGGTGCGGGTGAAGATCATCGTCGCGCCGCGGCCCTCGGCCTGCAGGATGCGGCTGACCATCTCGACCTTGTCCAGGGCGTGCGCGCGGTAGACGAACTGCTCGGTGGTGTCGTGGGTGGCCGCGCCCTGGACACCCTCGGCCCGGATGTGGGTGGGCTGGTTCATGAAGGTGCGGGCCAGCGTGATGATCGGGTCCGGCATGGTGGCCGAGAACAGCATCGCCTGCCGCTCGTCGGGGATCTGCCGCAGGATGCGTTCGATGTCGGGCAGGAAGCCCAGGTCGAGCATCTCGTCGGCCTCGTCGAGGACCAGCACCGAGAGCCCGCCGAGCTGCAGGTGGCCCTGCTGGGCCAGGTCGAGCAGGCGGCCCGGCGTTCCGACGACGACGTCGGCGCCCTTGCGCAGCGACTCGATCTGCGGCTCGTAGGGACGGCCGCCGTAGATCGAGACGACGCTCAGCGGGCGGTCGCCCTCGGCTTGCAGGTACTTTGCCGCGCCTTCGAGGTCGCCGAAGACCTGCAGGCACAGCTCGCGGGTGGGGACCACGACGAGCGCGCGCGGCGTGCCGTTGAGCGGGCGGGTGGTGTCGGTCGTGATGCGGTGCAGCAGCGGCACGCCGAACGCGAAGGTCTTGCCCATGCCGGTGCGGGCCTGACCGATGAGGTCGTCACCGCTCAGGGCGAGCGGCAGGGTCAGCTCCTGGATGGCGAAGGCGTGTTCGATGCCCTGTTCGGCGAGCGCGCGGACGATCTCGTCCCGGACTCCGAGCTGGGCAAAGCTGATCTGGGGATGGGTGGTCAAGGGTGTCATGCTGGTGGCGTCAAACCTTCCGGTGTCATTCCTCGTTCTGGCTTCGACGCGCGCACGAGTTCAGACTTTCGCCAAAGGGTGTGCGCCGAACTGGGCGGCGCAGACGCGTGCACGCACATTTCCTTGACGGTGACGCCGGGTGGAGGCTTGACGCCGCCGTCTCGGCCATCATAGCTGGTCGCGCGCGCTGATCCGGTTCGCGGCCTGCGGCCGGACTAGAGTTACGCCCATGAGTGCGACGCAGCCCACAGCGGCGACCGGTTCGGGGTCGCGCATCACCGCCGACCATCCTGGCGTCGACGAACTGTTCGCACTGCTGGCCTACGGCGAGGTCGCCGCGTTCTACCGGCTGACCGACGAAGCCCGGATGGCGCCGGATCTGCGCGGCCGCATCAACATGGCCAGCATGGCGGCCGCCGAGATGGCGCATTACGAACTGCTGCGCGACGCCCTGGCGGCCCGCGGAGTCGACGTGGTGCCCGCGATGAATCGCTACGCCTCCGCGCTGGAGAACTACCACCGGCTGACCACCCCGAGCACCTGGCTGGAGGCACTGGTCAAGACCTATGTGGGCGATGCGCTGGCCGCCGACTTCTACTCCGAGATCGCCGACGTGCTGCCCGACGAGGTCGCCGGTGTGGTGCGGGCGGTGCTGGGGGAGACCGGCCACTCGCAGTTCGTCGTCGCCGAGGTTCGCGAGGCGGTGCTGTCCAGCGGCCGCCAGCGCAGCCGGCTGGCGCTGTGGTCGCGCCGGCTGCTCGGCGAGGCCATCACCCAGGCGCAGTACGTGCTGGCCGATCACGACGAACTGGTCGACCTGGTGCTCTCCGGGCCCGGCGGGCTGGGCCAGGTCACCGACTTCTTCGGCCGGCTGCAGCGCACCCACGACGACCGGATGCGCCAGCTCGGCCTGGCCTGATCCACCGCCTGAAAACCCGCCTAGCGGTTACACGTCGCGGTGATGCCGTTGTCGACCTGTGCGGCCACCGTCGCCCCGGTGCCGTCGGTGATCCAGCAGTTCAGCTGACTGCCCGCGCTGTTCGCGGTTACGTAGTTGACCGGCACCGTCGGCACCACGGTCATCGACCACGGCAGGGTGACGTTCTCGACGGTGCGCAGCGCACCGTCCTCGTCGGCGTAGATCACGGTGACCGGATCGTTGGGCCGCTGGTTTCCCGCCACGGTGTAGACGACCAGGCGCGGATCCACCGTCGTCTGCGCCTGCGGCACCGCGGCGACGGTGGTCGGCGGCAGCGAGACCGGGGTCTCGATGTCGGCGCCCGGGAGCGTGACGGTGACCGCGGTCGGCGGGGCGCTCGCGGTGCGGGGGCCCGGGGTCGCCGTAACCGTGCGGTTGGCCGACGGGTGATCGGCGGTCGTGGTGGCCGAATCACCGGTGTGCACCACGGCGGCGGTGGCCGCGGCGGCGGCCAGCACGCCCGCGGCGGTCACAACCACCCGCCGCCACTGCGACACCGCCGAGCGGCGTCTTTCGTTCCGGCGTGCCATGAATCAAGGCTATGGAACCCGCGGCGGCGCCCCGGCCGCGGCGCGCCACCCGTTGCCATGCTGTTACCGCAGCTTGATGCGATATTCGCTAACCGCGAACGGCTGCCGTCAGCCGGCCGGGCGGGCGTCTACTAGCCTGCTTGGGTAGCACGCACACGAACGGAAGGGTTCACCGTGGAGGTCAAGATCGGTGTTTCGGACAGCCCGCGTGAGCTGGTCTTCACCAGTTCGCAGACGGCCGCCGAGGTCGAGGAGTTGGTGACGTCCGCGCTGTCCAAGGCCGGATCGGACGTGCTGAGCCTCTCCGACGACAAGGGCCGCCGCTTCCTGGTGCACACCGCCAAGATCAGCTACGTCGAGATCGGCGTCTCCGACGTCCGGCGCGTCGGCTTCGGCATCGGCGCAGGTCCGGCCGCCAGCTAGGCCGCCCTCACGACCGGGTCAGCGGCACGTGTGACAGGCCGCCCCAGGCGAACTGCACTGTCCCGTCGACCGCGTCGTCCTTCGAGATCGGCCGGTCGGAATCCAGCCAGTACCGGGCGCAGTCCACGCTGATGCCGACCAGGCCCACCGCGATCATCCGGGCCCGGTGCGGGTCGAGCCCGGAGTCGCGGCTGATCAGGTCGAACACCGCGTCCGTGCACGCCTCGGTGGCCACCTTCACCTGGGCGGCGACCTGTGGCTCGCTGACATAGTCGTTCTCGAAGATCAGCCGGTAGCCCTGGCTGTCGTGCTCGATGAAGTCGAAGAACGCCTGCACCGCCGCCCGCAGCCGCAGCCGGTTGTCGGTGGTGGTGCGCAGCGCCTGGCGCACCCCGGAGACCAGGTTCTCCACATGCTGTGCCAGCACGGCCAGGTAGAGCTCCAGCTTGCTGGTGAAGTGTTGGTAGAGAACCGGTTTGCTCACACCGGCGCGATCGGCGATCTCGTCCATGCCCGCGGCGTGATAGCCACGGTCGACGAAGATCTCGCTGGCCGAGGCCAGCAGCTGCTCGCGGCGCTCGTCGCGCGGCAGCCGGCTGCCACGCCGTCCGGCCGCCGGGGCGGGCCGGGTCGGCGTGTTGGCGAGATCGCTCATCGGGTCCTCAATCTGGTGCGTTGCCTGGGCGCCCGTACCCGGGGTCCCGGCTCGTCGCACCGACACTACTACCCGGTTCCGGTTACCGGCCCGGTAGCGACCCGGGTGCCCGCACGGGCGCGCCGGAAAGCGCCTTGCGCTCGCGTTATGCCATCCTGGGGCGGTGACCTACGATCCGGGGCACCGTGGGGGCGGTCCTGTGCAGGTGGTGCGCAGCGAGTGGCGCGAGCCGCTGCGCGCCCAGCGGGACCCCATCACGGAGAGTTCGGGGCGCCCGAGATCCAACCGCGAGCAGCGCCGACAGTGGCGCAAGCAGACCTGGCTCGGCCGCTTCGTCTCCACCTACGGTTGGCGGGCGTACGCACTGCCGGTGCTGGTCGTGCTCACCGGCGTGGTGCTCTACCAGACGGTCACCGGCACCGCCGCCCCCGCGCCCGAGCAGCCCGACGCGGTCCAGGGGCCGCCGACGATCGGATCGCGCGGGACGGCGATCATCGGGGCGCCGCCGCGGGGCCTGACCGCCTTCGACGCGAGCCTGCCGACCGGGGTGCTGCCGGAGGGCGGCGCGTTCACGGAGGCCGGCGAGAAGACCTGGCACATCGTGCCCGGAACCACCCCGAAGGTCGGTCAGGGCACCGCGAAGACGTTCACCTACACCGTCGAGGTGGAGGACGGCATCGACACCGCTGCGTTCGGCGGCGACGAGGGTTTCGCCCGGATGGTCACCGAGACGTTGGGCAACCCGAAGAGTTGGACCCACAACCCGCAGTTCGCCTTCCAGCGGATCGACGCCAGCAGCCCGGAGATCAAACCCGATTTCCGGGTGTCTTTGTCGTCCCCGATGACGGTTCGGGAGGGGTGCGGCTACGAGATCCCGCTGGAGTCGTCGTGCTTCAACCCGGTCTACGGTCCCGACGCCCAGCCCCGGGTGTTCATCAACGAGGCCCGCTGGGTGCGGGGGGCGGTGCCGTTCCAGGGTGACATCGGCTCCTACCGCCAGTACCTGATCAACCACGAGGTGGGCCACGCGATCGGCTACACCACCCACGAGCCGTGCGACCAGAACGGCGGCCTGGCGCCGATCATGATGCAGCAGACGTTCTCCACCGCCGACAACGACGCGGCGAAGTTCGACCCCGAGTCGGTCAAGGCCGACGGCAAGACCTGCCGGTTCAACCCCTGGCCGTATCCGATCGCCTAGCTCTTGGAAGCCTCTTCGCCCGCGAGCGTGCGCGGAGTGCACGCGCGATCGGCGTGTTGCGGCACCGACACGCACGCTCGGCGGCTGTGCCGGAAGCTTGTCCGGCTGTTTGCCGTTGATTCGACTACCTGCTGAAATGGGTGGGGAACGTCGAAACCCGAGGAGCTACCGGTGTCTTCACCGTTGCCGCCGCTGGTCGAGCCAGCCGCCGAACTGACCCGCGACGAAGTCTCCCGGTACAGCAGGCATCTGATCATCCCGGACCTCGGCGTGGTGGGGCAGAAGCGGCTGAAGAACGCGCGCGTGCTGGTGATCGGCGCGGGCGGGCTGGGCTCGCCGACGCTGCTCTATCTGGCCGCGGCCGGCGTCGGGACGATCGGGGTGGTGGAGTTCGATGTCGTCGACGAGTCGAACCTGCAGCGCCAGATCATCCACGGCCAGTCCGATATCGGCCGGTCCAAGGCGCAGAGCGCGCGCGATTCCATCCTCGAGCTCAACCCGCTGGTCACCGTGCGGCTCCACGAGATGCGGCTGGAGCCCGACAACGCCGTCGAACTGTTCGGGCAGTACGACCTGATCATCGACGGCACCGACAACTTCGCCACCCGCTATCTGGTCAACGACGCCGCGGCGCTGGCGCACAAGCCGTACGTCTGGGGGTCGATCTACCGCTTCTCCGGCCAGGTGTCGGTGTTCTGGGAGGACGCCCCCGACGGCCTGGGCCTGAACTACCGCGACCTCTATCCGGAGCCGCCGCCGCCCGGCATGGTGCCGTCCTGTGCCGAGGGCGGCGTGCTGGGCATCCTGTGCGCCTCGATCGCATCGGTGATGGGCACCGAGGCCATCAAGCTGATCACCGGTATCGGGGAACCGCTGCTGGGCCGGTTGATGATCTACGACGCCCTGGAGATGAGTTACCGCACCATCAGGATCCGCAAGGACCCCGAGACCCCCGAGATCACCGGGCTGATCGACTACGGGGCGTTCTGCGGGGTGCCGTCCGACAAGGCCGCCGAGGCCGCCCACGATTCCACCCTCACCCCGCTGGAACTGCGCGATCTGCTCGAGTCCGGCACCAAGGTGGCGCTGATCGACGTGCGCGAGCCGGTGGAGTGGGACATCAACCACATCAGCGGTGCCGAACTGATCCCGAAGTCGGCCATCGAGTCCGGGGACGGCCTGGCCAGGCTGCCGCAGGACCGGATTCCGGTGCTGTACTGCAAGACCGGGGTGCGCTCGGCGGAGGCGCTGGCGGTGCTGAAGAAGGCCGGGTTCCCCGATGCGCTGCACCTGCGGGGCGGCATCGTGGCCTGGGCCGAGCAATTCGAACCCGACATGGTGATGTACTGACGGCCCACCGGAGCCGGCACCGCTTAGTCTGACGGGGTGACCGAAGAACGCCCGCCCGAGCATGTGCTGGCGACGTTCGGCCTCAAGGACACCGAGCCCGAGCCGCTGGGCACCGGCTGGGAGGGCGGTTTCAAATGCGGTGAGGTGGTGTTGTCGGTGATCGCCGACCACGCCCGCGCGGCCTGGTCGGCCAAGGTGCGCGAGACGCTCTTCATCGACGGGGTGCGGCTGGCCCGCCCGGTGCGCTCCACCGACGGGCGCTACGTGGTGTCCGGTTGGCGGGCAGACACATTCGTCGCCGGCACCCCCGAGCCGCGGCACGACGAGGTGGTCTCCGCCGGGGTCCGGCTGCACGAGGCCACCGCGAAGCTGGAGCGGCCGAGGTTTCTCACCCAGGCGCCGGTGCCACCGTGGAGCGACGTCGACGTGTTCATCGCCGCCGACCGCGCCGCCTGGGAGGACCGCCCGCTGCAGTCGCTGCCGCCCGGCGCGCGGGTGTCGCCCGGCTCCGCCGACGGGGAGCGCTCGGCCGATCTGCTCAACCAACTCGCCGGGTTGCGCAAGCCGACCAAGAGTCCCAATCAGCTGGTGCACGGCGACCTGTACGGCACCGTGCTGTTCTCCGGGACGGCGGCGCCCGGCATCACCGACATCACCCCGTACTGGCGGCCCACGTCGTGGGCGGCGGGGGTGGTGGTCGTCGACGCGCTTTCCTGGGGCGAGGCCGACGACGGGCTCATCGAACGCTGGGATGCGTTGCCGGAGTGGCCGCAGATGTTGTTGCGGGCGTTGATGTTCCGCCTCGCCGTGCACGCTCTGCACCCGCGCTCCACGGCCGAGGCCTTCCCCGGGCTGGCCCGCACCGCCGCGCTGATCCGGCTGGTGCTCTAGAACCTGTGCCGGGCCTCGGCCAGGTTCACCCTGCCGTCGGTGGCCAGGACCCCCTCGGCGCGCAGCAGTTCCAGCTGGCGGGTCGCCAGGTGCGGTGCCGGGCGGCCCGAGGCGGTGATCACCCGGTGCCACGGCAGATCCGAGGAGTCGGTCCGCATGATCCAGCCCACGATCCTCGGGCTGGAAAGCCTTGCCGCCGAGGCGATGTCGCCGTAGGTGGCGACCCGGCCCGCCGGAATCGACGCCACCAGCCGACGGACCCGCTCCACCTGTGCGTCGGTGACCGGGGTCATCGTCAACCCCGCCCGAGCATGTCCCGGATGAGCGCCGCGGTCTCGGTGGGCTTGGCCTGGGCCACCATGTGCTGGCAGGGTAGGTCCACCATGGTGAAGTCGGCGCCGAGCCGGCCCGACAACCCCTCGATCAGTTCCTCGCTGATGTACGGCGGCGAAGTCCACTGCGCCCGCACCAGCGTCGTCGGAGTTCCGTTGCGGGGCAACACGATATCGCGCGCCAGCTCGCTCCAGTAGGACATCATCGCGGGCACGCTGATGCGCCAGCCGTAGCGGCCGTTGGGCAGGGCGATCAGATGCTCGTCGAGGTCGTCGTCGAGTTCCTCGAGGGCCACGTCGGCCCACACGCCGGTGAACTTCTCGGTGCGGGCCTCGTCCCGGTCCGTGTAGTCCGGGGATGTCAGCATGGCGTCGGCGATCTCGCGCATCCACTGCCCGTCCAGCCCGATCGCCGGGTCCAGCAGCAGCAGCCCCGACACCAGGTCCGGGCACGCCGCGGCGAGGTGCAACCCGACGGCGCCTCCGAAGGAGTGACCCACCACCAGCACCGGACCGTCCGCCTCGTTCTCGATCACGGTGGCCAGCGCGGCG
>JAGQTW010000224.1 GCA_020438785.1 Mycobacterium sp.
AGATCCTCGACAACATGGAGATCGGGCACAACGTCATGCACGGTCAGTACGAGTGGACCGGCGACCCGGCACTGTCGGGCCGGGCCTTCGAATGGGACACCGCGTGCCCGGCCGACCAGTGGCGGCACTCCCACAACTTCTCCCACCACACCTTCACCAACATCCTCGGGATGGATCGCGACATCGGCTACGGAATCCTGCGGATGAGCCCCGATCAACCTTGGCGCCCCTACTACCTGGGCAACCCGGCGTACGCCTTCCTGCTCATGGTGCTGTTCCAGTACGGCGTCGCCGTGCACGAGCTGGAGAGCGAACGCATTCGCGCGGGCGAGATCTCGCTGGCCGACAAGCGGGCGGTGCTCCAGGAGATCTGGGCCAAGACGCGCCGCCAACTCGCCAAGGACTACGTCGCCTTCCCGCTGCTGGCCGGGCCGATGGCGCCGTTCGTCTTCACCGGCAACCTCTCGGCCAACCTGATCCGCAACATCTGGTCGTTCGCCATCATCTTCTGCGGCCACTTCCCGGACGGCACTTCGGAATTCACCGTCGAGGAGACCCACAACGAGTCCCGTGGACAGTGGTACTTCCGGCAGATCCTCGGCTCGGCCAACCTGACCGGGGGCAGGCTGTTCCACGTCCTGTCCGGGAACCTCTCGTTCCAGATCGAACACCACCTGTTCCCCGATCTGCCCGCACGCCGCTACGCCGAGATCGCCCCGCAGGTCCGGGAGATCTGCGCCCGGTACGGGATCGCCTACAACTCGGGCCCGCTGCCCAAGCAGTTCGCCACCGTGGTGCGGAAGGTCATCCGGCTGGCGCTGCCGCCGCGGCGCACGGCCGAGCGTCCCGCCGAGGCCGCCAGGGCGGCCTAGAACCGGCCGCCGAACGTCGACGTGTTGTCGTAATCGGCCGCCGTAGAGCGCAACATGTCGACGTTCGAGACCGAAATCGGCACCGCTAGGGCTGCACCAGGATCCGGATCGGGTTGCCGTCGGCGTGCTCTAGGGCGTCGATGCCGTCGCGGATGTCCGCCAGTGGGATGATCCGGCTGATCGAGCGGGACAGATCGAGCCTTCCCAGCGACACCAGCCGGGCCAGCGTCTCGATGTCGACGTTCTGGTAGCCGAGGTGTCCGAGCACCTGCTTCTGAGTCAGGCCGAACATCGAGGTCGGACCCACGGTGGGGGACTGGTCGCTCATGCCCACGCCGACCAGTCGGCCGCCGACGGTCAGGCAGTCCAGGGCTTGCTCGAACGTCACCTTCAATCCGACCGCGTCGAACGCGACGTCGAGCAGCCGGCCGCCGGTCACCTCGGCCAACTTGGCCCGGAGGTCGGGATCGCGGGAGTCGAACGCGTGATCGGCGCCCAGTTCGAGGGCGCGGTCGCGGACCACCGGGTTGATGTCGATGGCGATCACGGGCGCCGCGCCGACCAGTCGGGCGAGTTGCACGATGTGGGTGCCGATGCCGCCGACACCCCACACGCCCACCGACTCCCCGACGGTCACCTTGCCCGTGCGCACCACCGCGCCGAATGGGGTGGACACCGCGTCGGCGAGGATGGCGGCCTGTTCCAGCGGCACGTTGTCGGGCACTCGGGTCAGCCCCGCCGCCAGCGCCACGGTGTACTCGGCCCAGGCCCCGTCGTAGGCGAAGGCCATGAGCTGGATTCGCAGGCAGTTCGACATGTCCCCGCGTCGGCAGTTGGGGCATTCCAGGCACGGCCGGCCCGCGGCGAGCACGACCCGATCGCCCTCCGACCAGCCGGTGACGTCCGGACCGAGTTTGGCGATGGTGCCGGAGGCCTCGTGGCCCTGGGTCACCACCGGCCGCTGCGCGGGAAAGGTGCCGTTGATCAGGCTGAGGTCGGAGTGGCAGATGCCGCAGAATGCCACCTGGACCAGCACCTCGCCGGGTCCGGGATCGGGGATCGGAACGTCCTCGAGTGCAACGGTTTTCGTGTCGGCATAAAAGCGCTCGGCGCGCATTGTGTCAGCCATGGCCGCCCTCCTGTGCTGTCGGGGACAAAGCTACGCCGTCAGCCGGCGCTGGTGGTTACAGTGGCGATCATGGCACGCAGGCTCGCGACGGCGACCAAGGTGGGACTCCCGGTCGCCACCGGCGGCTTCCCGCCGGAGACCTGACCGTGTGGCCGCGCCAGCGTGACGGAGTGACCTGCGGCCCCAGCGTCGCGGTGATGGCGGGTGCGCTGCTCGACGCCGAGTACGGGGCTCCCCTGCGGGGAGCGCGTCCCCAGCAGTGGTTCGACGCCGAACAGGGTCGGGTGCACCGCGCCGTCAATCGGTTTTGGCCGCGGGCGCTGGGCACCACCCCGGCGGCGATGGCCCGCGCGTTGACCGAGCACAGCGCCGCACGCGGTGTGCGCTACCGGTGGCGGCCCGCACTGCCCGGGGACTCGTTGACCGACGTGTGCGCGGCGGTGGCGGCCGGCTGGCCGGTGGCGATGTTGATCGGCGCGGTGATTCCGCGGCACTGGGTGCTGCTGACCG
>JAGQTW010000225.1 GCA_020438785.1 Mycobacterium sp.
GCCTGGATGGCCGACGGCGTCTCGTAGCCGACGTCGGACACGGCCTGCAGCACGGCGGGATGAATCTGCAGGTCGGCGAACGTCTCGGGGGATACGCCGGCGGTGGCGGCTGCACCGTCTTCCAGGGTTGTCATCGGATCAGCAGTCTAGTGCCAGCGCGTGCCCTCACCGGCTGGTGCGCCGATGACGGTACCGTGCAACGGTGTGTGGCATCGGCTAGCGGGCCCGGCGGTGGGCGTGGCAGTGGGTGTGCTGCTCGCCGGCTGCAGTTCGGGCGACTCGACGGTGGCCAAGACGCCGCAGGCCAGTACCACCAGCGCGGCGGCGACCGGTTCACCGTCCGCGGCACCACCGCCACCGCCGCCGAGTCCCCCGATGCCGGATCCGTGCGCGGTCAACCTGGCGGCACCGGCGGTCGCGCAGGCGGTTTCCGAGCTCCCCCGTGACCCGCGCAGCGGACAGGGCTGGAATCCCGAACCGGTGACCGGCAACTACAACGAATGCGCGCAGCTGTCGGCGGTCATCGTCAAGGCCAACACCAACGCCGCGAACCCGAACACCCGGGCGGTGATGTTCCACCTGGGCAAGTACATTCCCACCGGCGTCCCGGACACCTACGGCTTCAACGGGATCGACGCCGCCCAGAGCACCGGTGACACCGTCGCACTGTCCTATGCCGGCGGTCTGGGCCTGCAGAGCGTGGTGCGATTCCACTGGAACGGCAATGGCGTCGAACTGATCGGCAACGGCTGACCCCAGCGAAACCAGCCTGGCCGATTGCAAATTTCGGTGACGTTCGGCGAGCTGGGAAATCGCTCAAATCAAGTCGGGCTCCTGCCCGGGATGCGACGATGCAGCAACCGCGCGCATATGGCCCGGTCAGGAGGCAACCGTGAAGGGCGTCATCTTCAACCTGCTCGAGGAAGTGGTGGTCACCGCCCACGGGAGCGCCGCCTGGGATAACCTCCTCGACGCGGCGGGCGTCGACGGCGTCTACACCTCCCTGGGCAGCTATGACGATGACGAGATGATGGCGCTCGTCGGGGCGGCGGGGCGGGCGCTCTCGCTGTCGGACGACGAGGTCCTGCGCTGGTTCGGCCACCGGGCGATTCCCAAGATGGTGGAACGCTGGCCCGACTATTTCACCGCCCACCAGCGCTCGGTGCCGTTCCTCCGTAGCCTCAACAGTGTCATCCACCCCGAGGTACGCAAGCTCTACGCCGGGGCTTACTGCCCCCATTTCGATTTCACCTCGCCGCCGGACGGGTCACTGTTGATCGGCTATCGCTCACCACGGCACCTCTGCGGCCTCGCACACGGCTTCATCCTCGGCGTCGGCGACCACTACGGCGAAGCGCTCACCGTGCGACATCTGGAGTGCATGCACGACGGGGACCCGCGCTGCCTCGTCGAGGTGTCCGCGGCATAGGCCCACCCATGACCGATGACCACTGGGACCCGGCCGCCGCACTGGCCGACGAGAACAGGGTGCTGGCCCGTCGACTCGAGCGGGAGCGCCAGATCCGTCGCAAGGCCGAAGAGATCGCCGAACAGGGTCTCCGGGACCTGTACCAGAAACAGCAGGAACTGGAATTCCTGTCCCAGATCGCGATCATGGCGAACCAGGGCGGTTCGGTGCAGGAGGTGCTGGCGTCGGCCCTGGAGTACATGTGCCGCTTCACCGGCTGGTCGGCGGCACACGCCTTCATCCTCGCCGGCGAGGGCGACGCCAGACGGATGTGGCCGTCAAACATCTGGTATTGCGATCCGGCACATGATCTTTCGGACTTCCAGGCGGCCACCGCGCGGATGGTCTTCGCGGCCGCGGAAGGACTCCCGGGAACAGTGTGGGGGCGGGGCGAACCGGTCTGGGTGGAAGAGATCATGTCCACTTCCAACTTCCCGCGCGGTGAGGTCGCGCTGCGGTCGGGCCTGCGGGCGGCGTTCAGCACCCCGTTGCTGATCGGCTCCGAAGTGGTGGCCGCACTGGAGTTCTTCAGCCCGAACCCGATGCCGAAAGACCCTGCGCTGCTGACGATGCTCCACCAGGCGGGGACCCAGCTAGGTCGGCTGATCGAGCGCGACCGCGCCACGAGCCGGCTGCATGATTCGCTGCACGACCCGTTGACCGGCCTGCCCAACCGCACCCACTTCCTGCGCGAGGTGGACCAGGCCTGCCGCGAGTACGCACTGGACAACGACAAGGGCTTCTGCGTGTTGTTCGTCGACCTCGACCGGTTCAAGATCGTCAACGACAGCCTGGGCCATGCGGCTGGAGACGTCCTGATCACCCAGGTTGGCGCGCGGCTGCGTGAGTCCATCCAGCGCGGCGAGTTCACCGGGGACGGCACGGCCCTGCTGGCCCGAATGGGCGGTGACGAATTCACCATACTGGTTCCCGGCGTGCGGAGCCCGCAGGACGCGGTGGCCGCAGCCGACTCATTACAGGCGTTGCTGCGCAACCCATTTCAGATCGAGGGACACGAGGTGGTGACGAGCGCCAGCATCGGGATCGCGATGCGATCCTCCGAGACGGGCTCCGCCGACGAACTGGTGCGCCACGCCGATATGGCGATGTATCAGGCGAAAGCGCGGGGCAAGGCACGCTGTGAGTTGTACGACGCCACCATGCAGGCCTCGGCGACCCGCCGACTCGATCTGCTGAGCGACCTGCAGGCGGCGGTACGCGACCAGAAGTTCGAACTGCACTATCAGCCCATCGTCTCGGTGGCCGACGGCGGGATCGTCGGCGCGGAAGCCCTGGTGCGCTGGCGTACCTCGCCGGACACCCTGCGCTATCCGGACGAGTTCATCCCGGCGGCCGAGGAGACCGGGCTGATCGTCCCCCTGGGCATGTGGGTCCTGCGCGAGGCCTGCCTGGCGGCGCGGCGGTGGAACTCTGGCCGCGATGGCCGCCCGCTGCCCGTCAGCGTGAACATCTCGGCGCGCCAGTTCGCCCAGCCCGACCTGGTGGAGCAGGTGCGTGCGGTGCTGGCCGAATCCGGTCTGCGACCGGAACTGTTGCGCCTGGAGATCACCGAGACGATGACGATGGACGACGCCGAGTACGCCGCCGACACGCTGAACCGCCTGGTCGAAATCGGCGTGGGTGTCAGCGTCGACGACTTCGGCACCGGATTCTCCTGCCTGAGCTATCTGCACCGCTTCCCCCTGCAGGTGCTCAAGATCGATCGGTCGTTCATCTCGCGGATGGAGACCCACATGGAGAGCCTGCAGATCGTGCGAACCATCGTGGTGCTCGCCCGCAGCCTCGGCATGGAGGTCATCGCCGAGGGCACCGAATCGGAGGACGAGATCGCCCGGCTCCTCGAATTGGGCTGCAACTACTACCAGGGCAATTTCTTCTCCCCACCGCTGCCCGCCGAGCACTTCGAGGCGCTGATCGCGCGGCCGCTCGCGGCACCGCTGTCGGCCGCCGATTCCTGACCTGGCCTGTCGGGCCCCGCGCCTACAGTTGCCGGTGTGTTCGTCGTCGACGATCGAGTCATCTACAGCGCCTCCGACCTAGCGGCCGCGGCGCGCTGCGAGTATGCCCTGCTGCGCTCGTTCGACGCCCGCCTCGGCCGAGGCCCGGTCGTGTCGGCCGCCGACGAACTGCTGGCCCGCACCGCCGAACTCGGCGATGAGCACGAGCAGCGGCACCTCGACGAGCTGCGGTCGCGCACTGACGTCGCGATCATCGGCAGGCCCGCCTACACGATGGCCGGCCTGACCGCCGCCGCCGAGTCCACCCTGCGGGCGGTCGCGCAGCGGTCCCCGGTGGTGTACCAGGCCGCGATGTTCGATGGCCGCTTCGTGGGTTTCGCCGACTTCCTGCTGCTCGACGGGGACCGCTACCGGTTGCGCGACACCAAGCTGGCCCGCTCGGTCAGGGTCGAGGCCCTGCTGCAGCTGGCCGCCTACGCCGAGACCCTGGCCGCGGCCGGCGTCGGCGTGCACGACGAGGTCGAACTGGTGCTGGGGGACGGCACCACGATGGCCTACCGCGCCGACGAGTTGCTGCCCGTGTACCGGTCCCGGCGCGCCGAACTGCAGGATCTGCTCGACCGGCACTACGCGGGCGGGGTCGCCGTCAGCTGGGCCGACGACACCGTGCGGGCATGCATGCGCTGCCCGGAGTGCTCGATTCAAGTCCGCGCCCACGACGACCTGCTGCTGGTCGCCAACATGCGGGTGACCCAGCGGGCCCGGCTCCTCGACGCCGGCATCACCACGCTCACCGAGTTGGCCCACCACGACGGACCGGTGCCCGGCCTACCTGCCCGCACCGCCACTGCGCTGACCCGGCAGGCCGCACTGCAGATCACGCCGCGGGCGGACGGCAGGCCGCCCTACGAGGTGGTCGACGCCCAGCCGCTGATGCTGCTGCCCGACCCGGACAAGGGCGACCTGTTCTTCGACTTCGAGGGCGACCCGCTGTGGACCGCCGACGGCCGGGAGTGGGGCCTGGAGTACCTGTTCGGCGTTCTCGGCGCCAAGGACGACTTCACACCGCTGTGGGCGCACGACCGCGCGGCCGAACGCACGGCGCTGGTGGACTTCCTGGCGATGGTGCGCAAGCGGCGCAAGCGTCACCCAAGGATGCACATCTACCACTACGCCGCCTACGAGAAGACCGCGCTGCTGCGGCTGGCCGGCCGCTACGGGGTGGGCGAGGACGAGGTCGACGACCTGCTGCGCGACGGCGTGCTGGTGGACCTCTTCCCGTTGGTGCGCAAGAGCATTCGGGTCGGCACCGAGAACTACAGCCTCAAGTCGCTCGAACCGCTGTACATGGGTTCGGAACTGCGCGCCGGTGACGTCACCACGGCCACCGACTCGATCACCATGTATGCCCGGTACACCCAGTTGCGCGTCGAAGGCCGCGACGACGAGGCGGCCAACGTGCTCAAGGAGATCGAGGACTACAACCGCTACGACTGCCGGTCCACCCGCAGGCTGCGGGACTGGCTGCTGGGCCGCGCCATCGAGTGCGGGGTGCCGCCGTTGGGACCGCAGCCGGGCCGCGACACCGGCCAGGTCGAGGTGGACGACGACGTGGCCCGGACACTGGCCCGTTTCGCCGGCGACGACGTCGACGACCGCACCCCCGAACGGCGCGCGGTGGCGATGATCGCGGCCGCCCGCGGCTATCACCGCCGGGAGGACAAGCCGTTCTGGTGGGGCCACTTCGACCGGCTCAACAGCCCGGTCGACGAATGGTGCGACACGCCAGGGGTATTCCTGGCCGACGAGGCCACCGTCGACGCCGACTGGCACGTGCCGCAGGGTGCCAGGAAGCCGCAGCGCTGGGTGCGGCTGACCGGCTCCCTGGCCGCCGGTGAGCTGACCGGTGAGATGTTCGCGCTGTACGAGCCGCCCACACCGGCCGGATTGTCCGACGACCCGGAGCGGCGGGCCTACGGCGCGGTCACCATCATCGGCTGTGACGACGACGCCGCCCCCACCGAGGTGCTGGTGATGCACCGAGAACCCAAACACGGCGGCACCTTTCATCAGCTGCCCTTCGCGCTGACCCCGGGCGCCCCGTTCCCGACGAAGGCGCTGCGCGAGTCGATCGACGCCTTCGCGACCGAGATCGCGGCCGGGCTGCCCGGCCTGCCACCGTCCGCGGTCGTCGACATCCTGCTGCGCTGCCCGCCCCGCACCCGGGGACCGCTGCCCCGCACGGGCGACTGCGTCGCCGACCTCACCGCCGCGGTCCTGGCCCTGGACTCGTCCTACCTGGCGGTGCACGGCCCGCCCGGCACTGGTAAGACGCACACCGCCGCGCGGGTGATCGCCACACTGGTCAACGGGCACCGCTGGCGCATCGGCGTGGTCGCCCAGTCACATGCCGTGGTGGAGAACCTGTTTCGCGACGTCATCGCGGCCGGCGTCGACCCGGCCCTGGTGGCCAAGAAACCCAGCGGCGCCGGCCCGTGGACCGACATCGACGACAAGGCCTACCCGGACTTCCTCGCCGAGCACGACGGCTGCGTGATCGGCGGCACCGCATGGGATTTCGCGAACGCGAACCGGGTGCCGCCCGGCAGCCTGGACCTGCTGGTGATCGAGGAGGCCGGGCAGTTCTGCCTGGCCAACACCATCGCCGTCGCACCGGCGGCCCGTAACCTGCTGCTGCTCGGCGACCCGCAGCAGCTGCCCCAGGTCAGCCAGGGCCACCATCCCGAACCCGTCGACGCCTCGGCGCTGGGCTGGCTGGTCGACGGCCGGCACACCCTGCCCGACGAGCTCGGCTACTTCCTGGACCGCTCCTACCGGATGCATCCGACGGTGTGCGCGGCGGTGTCGCGGCTGTCCTACGACGGGCGGCTACACCCGGTGTCCGCGACGACGGCGGCACGGCGGCTCGACGGTTTCGAGCCCGGCGTGCACGTGCTGGCCCTCGACCACGACGGAAACTCGACCGAGAGCCCCGATGAGGCCGTCGCGATCGTGGCCGCGATCACCGGACTGCTCGGCGCGGCGTGGACCGACGAGCACGGCACCCGGCCGTTGGACGCCTCCGACGTCCTGGTCGTGACCCCGTACAACGCCCAGGTCGTGCTGCTGCGCCAGCTGCTCGACCGGGCCGGGCTGCACGGGGTGCAGGCCGGAACGGTCGACAAGTTCCAGGGCCGGCAGGCGCCGGTGGTGTTCGTCTCGATGGTGGCGTCCTCGATCGACGACGTGCCGCGCGGAATCTCGTTCCTGCTCAATCGCAATCGGCTCAACGTCGCGGTGAGCCGGGCCAAGTACGCCGCGGTGATCGTGCGCTCGGCGACGCTTACCGAGTACCTGCCCTCCACGCCGGCCGGGCTGGTGGAGTTGGGGGCGTTCCTGGCCCTCTCGGGCGCCGGCGACCGGGACGTGTGATAGACCCACGCCATGAGCGCAACGCTGATCGAACGGCTGCGGGCCATCGTCGGCGGCGCGCAGGTCGTCACCGACCCCGATGTGCTCGAGGGCCGCAGCGTCGACTACACCGGCCGCTACCGGGGCCGGGCCAGCGCGCTGGTGCGGCCCGGTTCGGCCGACGAGGTGGCCGCGGTGCTGCGCGAGTGCCGGGGTGCCGGGGCGTTCGTGACCGTGCAGGGCGGCCGCACCTCGCTGGTGGCCGGCACCGTGCCCGAGCACGACGACGTATTGCTGTCCACCGAACGGCTGACCGGGATCGGCGAGATCGACCCGGTCGAACGGCGGGTCCGGGTGGGCTCCGGCGTGCCGCTGGCCGAGCTGCAGCGCGCGGCCGCCGCGGCGGGTCTGCTGTTCGGGGTGGACCTGGCCGCCCGGGACTCGGCGACCCTCGGCGGCATGGCGTCCACGAACGCCGGCGGCCTGCGCACCGTGCGCTACGGCAACATGGGTGAACAAGTCCTCGGCGTGGATGTGGCCCTGCCCGACGGGTCAGTGGTGCACCGGCACAGCCAGGTGCGCGCCGACAACACCGGCTACGACTTGGCCTCCCTGTTCATCGGCGCCGAGGGCACGCTGGGGGTCATCACCAGTCTGGACCTGCGGCTGCATCCGGTTCCGGCCCACCGGGTGACGGCGGTGTGCGGGTTCAGCACGTTGGAGGCGCTGGTTGCCGCGGGCCGGGTGCTGCGCGACACCGATGCCATTGCGGCGCTGGAGATGATCGACGGGCGTGCGGCCGCCCTGGCCGCCGAGCGGCTGGGTGTTCCGGTGCCGGTCGCCGGCCCGTGGCTGCTGCTGATCGAACTGGCCGGTGACACCGACCTCACCGAGCAACTGGCCGACGCGCTGGACGGCACCGACCTGGCCGGGGAACCCGCGGTGGGCGTCGACGCCGCCGCCCAGCAGCGGCTGTGGCAGGTGCGCGAGTCCACAGCCGAGGTGGTCGGGCTGTTCGGGCCGCCGCTTAAGTTCGATGTCTCACTTCCGCTTTCGGTCATTCCGGCGTTCGCCGCGGACGCCGCCGGACTGGTCGGCGAGCATGCCCCCGAGGCGATCCCGATCCTGTTCGGTCACATCGGGGAGGGCAACCTACACCTCAACGTGCTGCGCTGCGGCGCCGAGCAGGAACACCACCTGTATGCGGCGATGATGAAACTGATTGCCGCCCATGGCGGTAACGTCAGCTCGGAGCACGGCATCGGCAGCCGCAAACGCGCCTACCTCGGCATGTCCCGGGAACCGGCCGACATTGCGGCGATGCGCGCCATCAAGGCGGCCTTCGACCCCACCGGGTACCTCAACCCCGCCGTGCTTTTCGACTGAGGCTCGCCGAAATCGAAGCCGGCGCGGGAAAGTTCGAGTGCGCATCACGCCCGCGTCGATCTCGATGAAGGGGCCTCGATGAAGGGGCTATGCCGTCGGCGGCCGCGGTCGCGGGCGCACCAGCACCGCCTGCTGGATGACACCGACGGCACCGTCGTCGTCGAACAGGGTGCCGACCGTCGTCGCGACCCCGTCCGGGCCGTATCGGGTTTCCGACCGGATGCCGACCCACTCGCCGACCGGCACCCGGTGCACGTGCACGGTCAGGTCGGTGTTGAGGAACGTGTACCGGGTGATGTCGATGCGGCTTCCGATTCCGTTGGCGCAGTCGGCGATCGAGAACAACCGCTGCATCGGGGTCATCGCCTCACCCTTGACCAGGTCGACGATCGGGCGGATCCACGACTCCCCCGCTCCCGGCGCCATCGGTTTGGTCAGCCACAGCCATTCCGTGCTGTGCACGTAGTTGCGGTCGAACTTCTCGGCGAGGTTGCGGTTGAGTCCCCGCTCGCGCGGGGGCAGCGGCGGCACCGGGTCGGCCACCAGCGCGGCGGTGTCCAGCGTCTGGAACCGCCAGCCGCTGGCCCGGGCCACCGGGCGCGCCGCGCCGTCCAGCCCCTGACCGTGTAGCACCGCGCTCACCAACTCGATCTGCTTGCCGCCACGCTCCAGCGTGGCGGTGACCCACAGGTCGCCGTCGGCGGGCACCCCGCCCAGCAGGTCGACCACCACCCGGCTCAATCGGGTGTCGGGGCGCCGCTCGCAGCGCTCCATGGCCCGCACCAGCAGCGCCGACACCGGCCCGCCGTGCTGGATGTGCGACGACCAGGTACTGCGAACCATGTCGGTGGCGCGAAACCGCTCGCCGAGCGGATCGGCCGGGTCGATGAGTTCGTAGTAGCTGTCGGACATGCTCACCTTTCGACGGACGGGAAACCCGCACCGGGCACGTCCACCCGGACGGTCTCGACCCGGGACAACCGCGTGCCGACCAGCTTCGCCGGGTAGGCATCCGAACTGGACACCAGGAACAGGGTGCGGCGGTCCGGGCCGCCCAGCATGCAGGCGATCGCCGCCCGCTCACCGATGTCGATGCGGTCGGTGACGGCACCGCCGGCCCGCACCCGCTGAAACTGGTGCGCCAGCGTCATCGAAGTCCACACCGCGCCCTCGGCGTCCAGGGCGATCCCATCCGGCGGCCCGTCCAGACCACCGGCGAACAACCGGCGTCCGGACAGCCCACCGTCGGCACCGATGTCGTAGGCGGTCAGCCGGCGCGCCGTCGACTCCGCGACGATCAGCGTGCCGCCGTCCGGGGTGATCACCATCCCGTTGGGGAAGTCGAGATCTCCGGCCACCAGCGTCACCGAGTCGTCGGGATCGATACGCACGATCACCCCGCCCTCGCGCGCCTGCGACCCGACGTAGGCGCTGCCGTTCCCGTCGACCACCAGGTCACCCAGGTTGGCCGGCACGATCCCGGCCAGGTCGGCGATCTCGGCCACCGTGTCGCCGTCGTAGCGCAGCACGACCCTGTGCTCTGCTGACACGATGAGCAGTGTGCCGTCGGGGCGGAACCCCAGGCCTGACGGACTGTGCCCCGGCAACGGCAGCGCGGTCACCGATCCGTTGCGCCCGACGGTGTGGACCGCCTCGCCGAGCATGTCGGAGAACCAGAGCAAACCCTCGAACCACCGGGGACCCTCACCGAAACAGAACCCCTCGGCCAGCGGTGTTCTCCGGAGCGGCTGCGAGCCGGTGACGGTCATCGCGCGCCTTTACAAAACATCGCACAAGTGTCACGCTCCTGGCGTGGCGCTGTCAACGACCCCCACCCCGGCGGGCTGAGAACATGTGGTGCTACCGCCTCGTCGCGCCTTACACGTTCGAGCGGACGGTGCTGCCCGACCCCGACCCCGGCGACCTCCGGGACGGGCAGGTGCTGCTGCGTTTCCTCGCCGCCGGCATCTGCGGCAGCGACCTACCGGGTTTCCGGGGTGTGCAGGGCCGCCTGCCCGGCGACACCGGCGCACTGGCCGCGGAGATGGCGGGTTTCCCCGTCCACGAGATCGTCGGTGAGGTGGTCGCCACCGCCCATCCCGGCCACCGCGCCGGGGACCGCGTGGTCGGCTGGGCCTCCGGCTTCGACGGCCTGATGGAGTACGTCACCTCCGACGGCGCCGGACTGGCGCCCTACGACGAAGCGCTGACGCCCGCCCACGCCGTCGGCCTGCAACCCCTGGCCTGCATTCTGTATGCCGTGGAACAACTTCCGCCGCTACACGACAAGCACGTCGCGGTGATCGGGCAGGGCTCGATCGGCCTGCTGTTCTCCTATGTCGTCAAGGCGTTCGGCGCCGCCCACGTCACCGGCGTGGACCCGATCTACCGCGACGACATCGCCGCGAAGTTCGGCGTCGACACCGTGGTGCGCACCAGCAGTGATCGGTGGATCACCCATCTCTCGCCGCATGACAAGCCCGACATCGTCATCGAGGCGGTCGGCCATCAGGTCGCCACCCTCAACCATGCCGTGGCGGCCGCGGCGTTCGGCGGCACCGTGTTCTACTTCGGCGTGCCCGACGACGACAGCTACCCGATCAGCATGCGCACCATGCTGCGCAACAACCTGACGCTGAAATCGGGTGTCACGATGGATCGCAGGCGGGTGCTGGACGCCGCCGACGCGTTCGCCCGCGAACATCCCGACCTATTCGGCATGTACGTCACCCACACCTTCGGCATCGACGCGGTGCAGGAGGCCTTCGAATTCGCCTGCCGCCCAACACCCGGGCGGGTCAAGATCGCGCTCGCCGGCTCATGACCGACAGCAGGCTGCAGCAGGCGCTGGCGACCAGGCCCCCGGTGTGGGGCGGCTGGATCACCGGCCCGAGCTTCCACGGGCCCGAGGAGTTCGCCCGCGCCGGCTACGACTACGTCGGATTCGACGTCCAGCACGGCTATCTCGACGACGCCGACGTGGCGGTGATCCTGCGGCGGCTCGACCACGTCCCGATCGCGACCGCGGTGCGACTGCCGTCGAATCACCCGGCGCCGATCGGCCGGGTGCTCGACGCCGGAGCCGACGCCGTCATCGTCGCTATGGTCGACACCCCGCAGCAGGCCGCCGCCGCGGTGGCCGCCACCCGATACCCGCCCGACGGTGTGCGCAGCTTCGGGCCGTTGCGGGCCGGCATGGGCCGCGATCCGGCCGAACTGCAGTCCCGGGTCAGCACCTTCGCCATGATCGAGACGGCCGCCGGACTGGCCGCGGTCGAGGAGATCTGTTCGGTGCCGGGACTTTCCGGCATCTACGTCGGCCCGGCCGATCTGGCCATCTCGCTGGGCGTCCCGGTGGCCGAGGCCACCACCGACCCGCGGGCGCTCGACGCGATCGCCCGCGCGCACCGGGCGGCGAGCGCAGCCGGTGTGGTCGCGGGCATCCATGCCGGCAACGGTGCGACCGGAAAGGAACTGGCCGCGTTGGGCTTTCAGCTGATCACACTGGCCGCCGAATCCCACGTGCTGCACCGGGGCGCGGCCGCGCATCTCGACGACGCGGCGGGCCCACGATGAGCCGGGTCGCGCTGGTCACCGGGGCGGCCCGCGGACAGGGCGCGGCGATCGTGGCACGCCTGCGGGCCGACGGCTTCGCGGTGGCCGCGGCCGACCTGCTCGAGATCGACACCGAGGATCCCGATGTGCTCGCGGTCGACCTCGACGTCAGTTCGCCGCCGGAGTGGTCGGCGGCCGTGGCGCGGGTGGTCGCTCACTTCGGTGGGCTCAACGTGCTGGTGAACAACGCCGGTGTGCTGCACCGCGCGCCGCTCGGCGAGGAGACTGCCGAGGGGTTCGAACGCGCCTGGCGGGTCAACACTTTGGGACCGTTCCTCGGTATCACCGCGGTGCTGGAGCACCTGCGCGGCGCGGACGGCGCCGCGATCGTCAACACCTGCAGCACCGGGGCCATCCGGCCGTTTCCCTTCCACGCCGCCTACGGCTCGTCGAAGTGGGCGCTGCGCGGCCTGACCCAGATCGCCGCCGCCGAACTCGCCGGTGACGGCATCCGGGTCAACGCGGTGTTCCCCGGCCCGGTGGAGACACCGATGCTCGACGAGAAGGCCCGCGAGCGGCTGGCCGCGCGCGCCTACACCGGCCGGCTGGGCCGGCCGATGGAGATCGCCGACGCGGTGGCATTTCTGGTGTCCGAGCAGGCGGCCTTCATCACCGGATCGGAACTCGTCGTCGACGGTGGGCAGTGCCTGCAGATCGGGTGACCCCGGGGCCCGACCCGGAGATCGTCCGGCGGCTCGACCCCGCCCTGCACCCGTTCGCCGGGGCACGCAGCGACCTGGCGCGGGAAACCCTTGCCGCGGTGCGGCAGTCGCTCGACGATCGCAGGCGGTCGACGAGCGCGGCCGTCGACACCACCGGCATCGCGATCACCGAGTCCGCCGTGGCCCGCGACGACGGCACCACCGTGCCGGTGCGCATCTATCGCGGCGGCCCCGCGCCGGCGCCGACGGTGATCTACTGCCACGCCGGCGCTTTCGTGCTGGGCAACCTCGACACTGATCATCACCAGTGCGTGACCCTGGCCCGCGGTGCCCGCTGCACCGTCGCCTCCGTCGACTACCGGCTGGCCCCGGAGCATCCGTACCCGGCGGCCCTGCTCGACGCCGCCGCGGTGCTGACGTGGGCCCGGGCCTCGGCCGCCGACATCGGCGTGGATCCGGCCCGGCTGGCGGTCGCCGGGAGCAGTGCGGGAGCGGCGCTGGCCGCCGGGCTGGCCCAGCGCTGCGCCGAGGGCGAGTTGCCCCCGATCGTCGGCGTACTGCTGCATCAGCCGGTGCTCGACGACCGGCCCACGGCCTCGAAGGCGGAGTTCGCGACCACCCCCGGTTTCGACGGGGCCGCCGCGCAGCTGATGTGGCGGCACTACCTGGGCGACACGGCGCCGGATGCGGCATCGGTGCCGGCGCGCAATCACCGATTGATCGACACACCAACCACATTCATCACCTGCTCGGAACTGGACCCGCTGCGCGACGAGGCCGTCGACTACGCCCGTCGGCTGATGCGGTGCGGGGTCCGCACCGATCTGCACGTGTTCGGCGGGACCTGCCACGGCTTCGACTCGCTGCGCCCCGAGTGGGCGGTGAGCCGGGCGCTGTTCACGATGCAGTGTGCGGCACTCGGCCGCTTCTTCGCGTGAAGACCGGCCGCTCTCAGCGGTCGACGAAGATGTCGATGATCGGGCTCGTACCGCCGCCGTAGCGGGACAGATCGGCGACCCCGGCCGCGCGCAGGACATCGGCGTCGATGAGACACTTGCCGTTCACCTCGACGGCAGGCGAGGTGACGATCGCCATGGCCGCGTCGGCCATGATCTCCGGGCGCCGTGACGACGCCAACGCATCCTCGAAGTCCGGCGAGTTGGCCACCGCCGAGGTCGCGATGTAGGTCTCCGGCCACAGGCAGGTGAACCCGATTGCGGCGTTGGCGTATTCCGCCGCCCAGCCCATCGACAACAGGGTCATGCCGTACTTCGACAGCGTGTAGGCCGGATGCGCGCCGAGCCAGTGCGGGGTGAGGTTCAGCGGCGGCGCGATGGTGATCACATGACCGTTGGCCGACGCGCGCAGGTGCGGCAGGCAGGCCTTCGTCAGCAGGAACGTGCCGCGGATGTTGATCTGCTGCATGAGGTCGAACTTCTTCGCCGAGAGCTGCTCGGTGGGCTCGGTGCCGATGGCACTGGCGTTGTTGACACAGATGTCGACCCCGCCGAACTGCTCGACCGCGGTGCCGACGGCACGGGCGACGTCCTCCTCGCTGCGCACGTCGCCCACCACCGCGACGGCCTTACCGCCGGCGGCCTCGATCTCGGCGGCCGCGGTGTAGACCGTGCCGGGCAGCTTCGGATGCGGCTGCGCCGTCTTGGCCAGCAGCACGACGTTGGCGCCGCGGCGGGCCGCGCCCAGCGCGATGGCCAGTCCGATACCCCGGCTGGCCCCCGATATCACCAGCGTGCGGTCGGTGAGCGCGGGTGTCTCGGCCATCGTTCTCCTCGCTGAAAATGCCATTCTCTTTTCGAGAGCATATCCCTCTTGCGAGGAGGGCCGGCAGCAGGTGAGGGGTTAGGAATCCCGGCCCGGGAACAGCAGGGCCCGGCCCACCGCCCCGCCGTTGACCGGCGGTCCGAGCAGCACCGACACGGTGTTGGCCGCGGGGTCGAAGCGCACCAGGGACGTGGTTCCGGCACAACCGACCTGGCCGCGCAGCATCAGCGCGTCGG
>JAGQTW010000015.1 GCA_020438785.1 Mycobacterium sp.
GAGTTCGAATCTCCTAGGCTCCACAAAGTTTCTGCCACAGCGGGATCGGTCAACGGCTCCACCGCGCGAATCGTGTCGCGGCCCAATCACTTACAGCTTCGGGGCGACCTCGACACTGGGCGGCAAGGCCGAGGGTTCGGGCTGCGAGGAGCGGCGCACGATCGTGAACGCCACCGCACCGCCGACCACCGTCGCCAGGCCGAGGGCGCCGAAGATCGCCAGCCGGCGCCGGCGCCGGTGCTGCGCCCTGCGGGCGTCCTGCAGCGCCTGCGGCAGATCGGAGACCACCTGCTGCACCGCGGACGCCTCGCGCGCCAGGGCCTCCTGCGCCGCCGACAACCGCCGGGCCACCCGCGCCTTCTCGTAGCGCCGGTGCAGCCTGGCGGCGGTGGACTCCGCGGAATGCACGCCGATGCCCACCACGCCGCGGGTCACATCGACCGGACCGACGGCGGTATAGCGCAGACCCCGGGTCAGGCGCTCCCGTGACGTGAGCCGGGGTGCGGTCTTGCGTCCCATCGGTGACCTCCTGCGGTGGCGGCGTGCTGATGACCTCAACACTGCCATACCGGGTGGCCGCGGAACCGGGCGTTCAGCGCTAGTGGCACACTGTGATCCCGTGACCACGAGCCCCATTGCGACCGCGACCGCGACCCTGCACACCAACCGCGGCGACATCAAGATCGCCCTGTTCGGTAACCACGCCCCCAAGACCGTCGCCAACTTCGTCGGCCTGGCCCAGGGCACCAAGGAGTACTCGACGCAGAACGCGTCGGGCAGCACCTCCGGACCGTTCTACGACGGCGCGGTGTTCCATCGCGTCATCGACGGCTTCATGATCCAGGGCGGCGACCCGACCGGCACCGGCCGCGGCGGCCCGGGCTACAAGTTCGCCGACGAGTTCCACGGCGAGCTGCAGTTCGACAAGCCCTACCTGCTCGCGATGGCCAACGCCGGGCCGGGGACCAACGGTTCGCAGTTCTTCATCACCGTGGGCGCCACCCCGCACCTCAACCGCCGGCACACCATCTTCGGTGAGGTCGTCGACCCGGAGTCGCAGAAGGTCGTCGACGCCATCGCCACCACCGCGGTCGACCGTAACGACCGGCCCACCGAGCCGGTCGTGATCGAGTCGGTCACGATCTCCTAGGGTCGGCACCGCTCAGCGGCCGGCGTAACCCGCGTCGGTCAGCGCGTCGAGCACGGCGATCGGGTCACCGCCGAGGTCCCAGCGGCTCAGCACGACCAACCGGCCGTCGACGGTGTCGATCTCCAGTAGCCGTACCTTGCGCCCGATGCGGCGGAACTCGGTAATGCGGATCAGCTTGATGTCGGTCCGGCCCAGAACGTGCGTCCGAAACCAGCCCCGGTACACCAGCCCGTCCGGCGTGACGGACAGCCGGGGCCGGGCCCGCCAGGAGCCGAGGGCGAACAGGATCAGGCCGACGGCGGCGGCGCCCACCAGGACCCGGCCCGGCGGGTCTGTGACAACGGTCACACATCCGATAGCCATGAGAACACCGGCAAGGCCCAGACCTGCGATTGCGGCCGGATTCGGACCCCAACTAGTTTGCTGGACGGAATCCACGAGTGCCCTGACCGGCGGGTACGCCGTTATCCACAAGCGCTATGCACAGTGGGGATGAATCACATCCGTGTGATTGGGTTACGGGGAGATTGCCAGCCGGATAACAGCACGCGCGCAGGGTTGCGGCGTACATCGCGGCGTCAGCGCCACCGCATCGTGAGCAGCAGCCCGGTGATCATGAAGCCGAACGCGATCGCGTAGTTCCACGGGCCCAGGTTGGCCATCCACTGCAGCGCGCTGGGGGTGTCGAAGCCGGAGGCCGCCAACTGGAAGACCAGCAGCCAGACCAGGCCGATCAGCATCAGGCTGACGAACAGCACCACGAACCAAACGCTCGACGGCCCGGCCTTCACCTTGACCGGGGTGCGGCTGACCGGGTTGGCGGTGAAGTCGTTCTTCTTGCGAACCTTGGACTTGGGCATGGGTACCTTCGGGCCGGGGGATCTTCTGCGACGATGGTGCCAGATCGACTATGAGATTAACGCAGCGTCGCCACGAGCAGACAACACCGGAAGCACCCGCGACCCCGGGTGCCCGGCGATCCCCGTGGCGGATCGGGGTCCCGGTGGTCTGCCTGCTGGCCGGGCTGCTGCTCGCCGCCACCCATGGCGTCTCCGGCGGCGGTGAGATCCGGCGCAGCGATTCCCCCCGCCTGGTCGACCTGGTGCATGACGCCCAGAGATCGGTGGACCGGCTCAGTGGTCAGCGCGATGCGCTGGCGAGCCAGGTCGACTCCACCCATGGAGCGGCCGCGGGAACCGCGCTGGCCGCGATGCAGGCCCGCGCCACCGAGCTGGGCGCCGACGCCGGGCTGGATCCGGTGCACGGGCCGGGGCTGGTGGTGACCCTCTCCGACGCCCAGCGCGACGCGGACGGCCGATTCCCCCGCGACGCCTCCCCCGACGACCTGGTGGTGCACCAGCAGGACATCCAGGCGGTGCTGAACGCCCTGTGGAGCGCGGGCGCCGAGGCCATCCAGATGCAGGACCAGCGCATCATCGGCACCTCGGCCCCGCGGTGTGTGGGCAACACCCTGCTGCTCAACGGGCGCACGTACAGCCCGCCCTACACCGTCACGGCGATCGGCGACCCCGCGGCGATGCAGGCCGCGCTGGGGGCCGCTCCCCTGGTGACGCTGTACAAGCAGTACGTGGTGCGGTTCGGGTTGGGCTACGGCGAGCAGGTTCGCGACGACGTCCGGGTGACCGGCTACACCGAACCGGTGCGGATGCGCTACGCGCAGCCGGCCGGCCCGGTGGGCTACTGAGCCGATCGCCCGGTTGCAGCCCGGGTAACCTGGCACGATGCGGGTCTTGGTCGTCGACAACTACGACAGCTTCGTGTTCAACCTGGTGCAGTACCTCGGCCAGCTCGGGGTCGACGCCCAGGTGTGGCGCAACGACGACCCGCGGCTGGGTACCGAGGCCGAGATCGCCAAGGCCGTGGCCGATCACGACGGGGTGCTGCTGAGCCCCGGCCCCGGCACCCCGGAGCGGGCGGGCGCGTCGATCCCGCTTGTCGGGGCCTGCGCGGCGACGCGCACCCCGCTGCTGGGCGTGTGCCTGGGCCACCAGGCCATCGGAGTGGCCTTCGGTGGCACCGTCGACCGGGCGCCCGAGCTGCTACACGGCAAGACCAGCACCGTGTATCACACGAATGCCGGTGTGCTGCAGGGGCTCCCGAACCCGTTCACGGCGACCCGGTATCACTCGCTGACCATCCTGCCCGAGACGGTCCCGGCCGAACTCGAGGTGACCGCGCGCACCGGCGGTGGGGTGATCATGGCCGTGCGCCATGTCGACCTGCCGATCCACGGTGTGCAGTTCCACCCCGAGTCGATCCTGACCGAGGGCGGGCACCGGATGCTGGCCAACTGGCTCGGCTACTGTGGCACCGCCCCGGACGAGGCACTGGTGCACCGCCTGGAGCAGGAAGTCGCCGACACCGTGCGGCACGCGACCGCCGAACCGGCTACGACGCGAAGCTGATCGTGATCGGGGCGCCGAAGTTCACGGCGCTCCCGGCCGGCGGGCTCTGCGTCACGACACCGTTGCTGCGCACCCCGCTGTTGTCGGCGTTGGGCAGCTTGATCAACGTCCCGGTCCAGCCCAGGCCGCGCAGGTTCGGTTCGGCGTCGGTCCAGAACTGACCCTTGAGGTCGGGCATCACGAACTGGTTGCCCTTCGACACCTGGATCTGGATCACCGTGTCCAGCGGAACATTCTGGCCGGCGGCGGGCTCGGTCCCCAGCACCTGACCGGAGGTCTGGGTGCTGTCGGTCGGCACCGCCACCGTCTTCTGGAAGCCGGAGGCGGTGAGGATCTGCTGGGCGACGTCGACGGTCTGGCCCGACACCGCCGGGACGTCGGCGGTCTGCGGGCCGGAACCGACCACGATGGTGATCTCGTTGGTAATCGCCGAGGTCTGGTTGGCCGGCGGAATGGTGGACAGCACCTTGTCCTTCTGCTCCGGTGTCGACGGCGCATCGGCCTGCTTGAACTTGCCGAACCCGGTGGCCTGCAGCTTCTTCACGCATTCGGCGTAGCTCAGGCCGTTCGAGCAGTCCGGCACCTCCCGCTGCTCGGGCCCGGTCGAGACATTGATGGTGACCTCGTCACCGGCCCCCGCCGAGGAGTTGCCCGCCGGGTCGGTGTTGATGACGTGGTCGGGTGCCACGGTGTTGTCGGGCTTCTGCTGGGTGCGGATCTTGAAACCCTTGTTCTGCAGCGCGGCGATCGCGTCCGCGGAGGCCTGACCTCGGACGTCGGGCACCTGGACGTCGCGGGGATTGCCGCTGACCATGTTGATCGCCACCGTGACCACGACGGTCAGGATCGCCAGCACCGCGACCGCCACCAGCCAGCGCCCGATCGAACCGCCGGTGCGGTCCCGACCGACGAAGTCGGCCTGGCGGGGCAACTGGTCGGTGGTGTCGTGGCGGGCGACCGGCCCGGCCGCCATCATCGACGTCCGCTCGGCGTCGGTGAGCACCTTGGGCGCCTCGGGCCGCTCACCGTTGTGCACCCGCACCAGATCGGCACGCATCTCCGCGGCGGTCTGGTATCGGTTGTCCGGGTTCTTCGCCAGCGCCTTGAGCACCACGGCGTCCAGTTCGGGCGAGATGCCCCCGTGCATGCGCGACGGCGGCACCGGATCCTCGCGGACGTGCTGGTAGGCCACCGCGACCGGGGAGTCACCGACGAACGGCGGCTCGCCGGTGAGCAGTTCATAGAGCACGCAGCCCAGCGAGTAGACGTCCGAGCGGGCGTCGACGGTCTCGCCGCGCGCCTGCTCCGGCGAGAGGTA
>JAGQTW010000226.1 GCA_020438785.1 Mycobacterium sp.
AGTTCGACTACGCCAACGTGATGCAGATCCCGGGCGTGGTGAAGGTCATCGTGAACATGGGTGTCGGTGACGCCGCGCGCGACGCCAAGCTGATCAACGGCGCGGTCAACGACCTGGCCCTGATCACCGGCCAGAAGCCGGAGATCCGCAAGGCCCGCAAGTCGATCGCACAGTTCAAGCTGCGCGAGGGGATGCCGATCGGTGCGCGGGTCACCCTGCGCGGCGACCGGATGTGGGAGTTCCTCGACCGTCTGGTCTCGATCGCCCTGCCGCGTATCCGCGACTTCCGCGGCCTGAGCCCCAAGCAGTTCGACGGGCACGGCAACTACACCTTCGGGCTTTCCGAGCAGTCGGTGTTCCACGAGATCGACGTGGATTCGATCGATCGGCCCCGCGGCATGGACATCACCGTCGTCACCTCGGCGACGAACGACGACGAAGGCCGGGCGCTGCTGCGCGCGCTGGGCTTCCCGTTCAAGGAGAACTGAGCAGATGGCAAAGAAGGCACTGGTCAACAAGGCCAACAAGAAGCCGAAGTTCGCCGTGCGGGCCTACACCCGCTGCAACAAGTGCGGCCGTCCGCACGCCGTGTACCGCAAGTTCGGCCTGTGCCGAATCTGCTTGCGGGAGATGGCCCATGCCGGCGAACTGCCCGGCGTGCAGAAGTCCAGCTGGTAACGACAGAGACATCCCTTACAGAACAGGTGCGCAGCAGGCCCCGACGGGAATCGATCCCGGGGAACCGTTGCGAGGAAGGTAGACAGGCCCAGTCATGACCATGACGGACCCGATCGCAGACTTCTTGACACGTCTGCGCAACGCCAATTCGGCGTATCACGACGAAGTGACCCTGCCGCACTCGAAGATCAAGGCGAACATCGCCGAGATCCTCAAGACCGAGGGCTACATCAACGACTACCGCACCGAGGACGCGCGGGTGGGCAAGTCGCTGGTGGTGCAACTCAAGTACGGCCCCAGCCGGGAGCGAAGCATCGCGGGTCTGCGCCGGGTGTCCAAGCCCGGTCTGCGGGTGTACGCGAAATCCACCAATCTGCCGCGGGTTCTCGGCGGCCTGGGCGTGGCGATCATCTCCACGTCCTCGGGTCTGCTCACCGACCGCCAGGCGGCCCGACAGGGCGTGGGCGGCGAAGTCCTCGCGTACGTGTGGTGAGGGAGATCTAGACATGTCGCGAATTGGTAAGCAGCCGGTGGCGGTTCCCGCCGGCGTGGACGTGACCATCGACGGTCAGAACGTCGCGGTCAAGGGTCCCAAGGGCACGCTGCAGCTGGCGATCGCCGAGCCGATCACGGTGGCGCGCAACGACGACGGTGCGATCGTGGTCAGCCGTCCCGACGATGAGCGGCGCAGCCGCTCGCTGCACGGGCTGTCGCGGACCCTGGTGTCCAACCTGGTCACCGGCGTCACCGAGGGTTACACCACCAAGATGGAGATCTTCGGCGTCGGCTACCGCGTGCAACTCAAGGGCAGCAACCTCGAGTTCTCGCTGGGCTACAGCCATCCCGTTCTGATCGAGGCCCCGGAGGGCATCACCTTCGCGGTGGAGACCCCCACGAAGTTCTCGATCTCCGGTATCGACAAGCAGAAGGTCGGCCAGATCTCGGCGAACATCCGCCGGCTGCGTCGCCCGGACCCCTATAAGGGCAAGGGCGTGCGGTACGAGGGTGAGCAGATCCGCCGCAAGGTCGGAAAGACAGGTAAGTAAGCCATGGCTCAAGCACAGACCGCCGCCCCCGAGCGTAAGCCGGTCGGCCAGACCGCTTCGGCCGCGCGCCGGGTGTCCCGCCTGCGTCGCCACTCGCGGCTGCGCAAGAAGATCGCCGGCACCGCCGAGCGGCCCCGCCTCGTGGTCAACCGCTCCTCGCGGCACATCCACGTGCAACTGGTGAACGACGACACCGGCACGACCGTCGCCGCCGCGTCGTCCATCGAGGCCGACGTGCGCGCGATCGAGGGTGACAAGAAGGCCCGCAGCGTGCGGGTCGGACAGCTGATCGCCGAGCGCGCCAAGGCCGCCGGTGTGGAGGCCGTGGTGTTCGACCGCGGCGGAAACACCTACGGCGGGCGCATCGCCGCGCTGGCCGACGCCGCCCGGGAGAGCGGACTGAAATTCTGATGATGATGATTCGTAACGGAAGGACCGCATGATGGCGGAGCAGAGCGGCAGCGCGCCGGAGACCGGCGCCCCCACCGCCGGCACCCGCACCGACGAGCAGCGCGGCGGGCGTGACGACCGCGGCGGTCGCGGCGATCGGGGTCGTCGCGACGACCGTGGTGGCCGTGGCGGTCGCGACAGCGGTGAGAAGAGCAACTACCTCGAGCGGGTCGTCACGATCAACCGTGTCTCCAAGGTGGTCAAGGGCGGCCGCCGGTTCAGCTTCACCGCGCTGGTCATCGTCGGCGATGGCAACGGCCTCGTCGGTGTCGGCTACGGCAAGGCCCAAGAGTTGCCCGCCGCGATCGCCAAGGGCGTCGAGGAAGCTCGCAAGAACTTCTTCCGCGTCCCGCTGATCGGCGGCACCGTGGTCCAT
>JAGQTW010000227.1 GCA_020438785.1 Mycobacterium sp.
CTGGTGCGGGACGGCACCGCGGAGTTCTCCTCGATGCGTGCCGCTATCGAGGAGATGCCGGGACCGCTGAGCAAGATCACCTCGGTGCAGGCCTGCGGCGCGGCCTTCGTCAAGGGCATCGAGCGGCGCCAACTGCACATCAACTGCCCGGGTTGGGTGGGCCTGTTCCGCTGGCTCAAGCCGATCCTGTCGACCCGGGTGGGGCTGCCGCTGCTGCTCAAGGGTGCTGACCAACGGCTCGCCCAGATGGACGCCGAAACAGCGGGCCGGCACCTGAATGCCCGCATCGCGGAACTGGACGGCAGGTGAGGGGTCGCGCGGTTGCGGCCGCACTGCTGCTGATGATGACCGCCGGCTGCGGCGGTGCGGACAGGACCAAGGACACCACCACCGCGACGGCCGGGCCGTCGACGTCGGCCGGGGCGCCGAGCCCGGAGCAGGTCCGCACCATCGCCAAGGAGGCCTACGTCTACGGCTTCCCGATGGTGGACAGCTACCGCATCCAGCACGCGTACTTCGTCGATCCGAACAGCCCGGAGTATAAGGGCCCGTGGAACGAAGTACACAGTGTGGCAAGGGTTTTCACACCGGCCGACACGGCGGTGCAGACCCCGAACTCCGACACGCCGTACTCGATGCTCGGCGCCGACCTGCGCGCCGAGCCGCTGGTGCTGACCGTCCCGCCGATCGAGGAGGGTCGCTACTTCTCGGTGCAGTTCATCGACGGCTACACCTACAACTTCGCCTACGTCGGCAGCCGCACCACCGGCAATGGCGGCGGCAAGTACCTGCTGGCCGGGCCGGGCTGGAACGGCGAGAAACCGGCCGGCATCGACCAGGTGATCAAGGCCGACACCGAATTCGCGCTGGGCGTCTACCGCACCCAGTTGTTCGGGCCCGACGACCTCGACAACGTCAAGAAGATCCAGGAGGGTTACACCGCCCAACCGCTCTCGGCGTTCCTGGCCCAGCCCGCGCCGCCGGCCGCCCCGACGATCGCCTGGCCGGCGCCGCTGACCCCCGACGAGCAGAAGACCTCGCTGAGGTTCTTCGACCTGCTCGACTTCACGCTCCGCCTCGCCCCGACCATGCCGTCGGAACAGGACGTCCGCGCGCGATTCGCCTCGATCGGGCTGACCGGTGACGGCACGTTCCGCTCGGAGTCGCTCAGCCCCGAGCTGCAGCAGGCCTTCACCGACGGAATGGCCGACGCCTGGGCGCAGTTCGCCGCCTTCAAGAAGGACAAGATCGACACCGGCGAGGTGAAGTCCGGGCAATTGTTCGGCACCAAGGAGGAATTGCGGGGCAACTATCTGTACCGGATGGCCGGTGCGGTGATCGGCATCTTCGCCAACTCCAACGCCGAGGCGATGTACCCGGTGCTGGCCACCGACGCCACCGGGCAGCCGCTGACCGGGGCCAACAACTACACGCTGACGTTCCCGGCCGGTCAGCTGCCGCCGGTGAACGCCTTCTGGTCGGTGACCATGTACAAGCTGCCGGAGAGCCTGCTGGTGGAGAACCCGATCAACCGCTACCTGATCAACTCGCCGATGCTGCCCAACCTGGTCAAGAATCCCGACGGTGGGCTGACGATCTACATCCAGCACACCTCGCCCGGCCCGGACAAGGAGCCGAACTGGCTGCCCGCCCCCGACGGTCCGTTCCAGATGTTCATGCGGCTGTACTGGCCCAAAGCCGAAGCCCTGGACGGCAGTTGGCAACCGCCGAAGGCGGTAAAGGTCGGCTGACTACAGCGCCACGATGTCGTAGGCGCCGACCTGGCCGGACAGGAAACGCAACTGGTCGGTCGAGGAGCCCAGCGTCTGCTCGATCCCGGTCAGGCGCGCGGCGTAGTGCGCCACCGGATACTCGGCGGTGACGCCGATACCGCCGTGCATCTGGATGGCCTCCTGCGCGATGTGCCGCCCGGAACGCCCGATCTGCAGCTTGGCCCGGGCCGCGACCACCGGATCCAGCCGGCCGTCGGCGATGCACATGGCGGCGTAGTAGTTCATGCTGCGCGCCAGTTCCAGTGACACGTACATGTCGGCGGCCCGCTGGGTCAGAGTCTGGAACGTCTTCAGCGGCACGCCGAACTGCTTGCGCGCCTTGAGGTATTCCGTCGTGAGTCCCAGCGCCTCGTCCATCGCGCCGACGGCCTCGGCGCACAGCGCCGACGAGTAGCGGATCAGCGTCGCGTGGATGCGGGCGACGGCGTCGCCCCCCTCGCCGAGCGGTTCGGCGGCGGCGCCGTCGAACACGATCTCGGCGCCGCGCTGGCCGTCGAACGTCCGGTAGGGCTGGCGGCTCGTCGCTTCGGCGTCCACCAGGAACAGCCCGGCACCGCCGCCGGGCAGCGTGGCCGTGACAACCAGGACGTCCGCCGAATCGCCGGCCAGCACAGGGTTTTTCCGGCCGGTGACGGTCCACGAGTCGCCCTGCTGGGTGGCCCGGGTCGCCAGCGCGTCCGAGCCGCGCAGCCCCGGCTCGAGATGGGCGAGCGCCAGCAGTTTCTCGCCGGCGGCCACCTCGTCGAGCAACGCGCGCTGCGCGTCGCTGCCCAGTTCGGCGATCACACCGCCCGGGATGAGCGCCGCCGCGGCCACCGGTTCGGGGGCCAGCCGGCGGCCGATCTCGGTCATCACGACCATGATCTCGATCTGGCCGGACTCCTCGGGCTCGAAACCCAGTCCCAGGATGCCGATCTCGGCCAGCTGGCGCCAGACGTCGCGGCTCCAGCCGAGCTCGGACTGCACCACCTTGTTGCGGCTCTCGGTGTCGTAGCTGCGCGAGAGCACATCGCGTGCGGTGTCGGCCAGCAGCTGTTGTTCTTCGGTCAGGTCAAAGTTCATGTCACAGCCCCAGAATGGTCGAGGAGATGATGGTGCGCTGCACCTCGTTGCTGCCGCCGTAGATCGATGTCTTGCGGAAGTTGAGGTAGCGCGGCGCGGCCTGCTGCGCCCACTGCGGCGAGTCGATGCCGTCGCCGGCCTCGAACGGAAGCGCGTCCGGCCCGGCGACCTCCACCAGCAACTCGGTCACGGCCTGCTGCAGCTGGCTGCCGCGCAGCTTCAGGATCGATGACGCCGGGTTGGGCTTGCCGGTGCCCTCGTCGCCGCTGACCCGCAGCTGGGTCAGCTCGAGGGCCAGCAGCTCGTTCTCGATCTCGGCCACCCGGGAGGCGAACAGCGGGTCCTCCAGCAGGGTCCCGTTGCCGACGGTGGTCTTGGCGGCGCGCTCCTTGACGTCGGACAGCCACACCTTGGTGGTGCCGATGCGAGCGATCCCGGTGCGCTCGTTGGACAGCAGGAACTTCGCGTAGCTCCAGCCCTGGTTCTCCTCGCCGACCAGCTGATTGGCCGGCACCCGGACGTCTTCGAAGAACACCTCGTTGACCTC
>JAGQTW010000228.1 GCA_020438785.1 Mycobacterium sp.
GACAAACACATCTTTCGCCCGATGAGACCTACGGCGTGGACGCCATAACTTCGTGATCAGCCGGTTCGACCGGAACGACCAGCGAAGGACACCGAACACCATGAACGCCACCGCCACCAAGAAGATCGCTCTCGCCGCCCTGAGCGCCCCGGTACTCACCGCTCTCGCCGTCGGCTTCGCCGGCGCCGCGCACGCGGGCGCGCCCTACAATTCCGCAGGCGGCACGACCTCCGCGAGCGACACGATCAGCCAGCTGCGCGACCAGGGCATGCAGGTCGTCGTCAACCGGAGCGGCAGCACCGCCGGGCTGGAACAGTGCTCCGTCATCAGCGTCCGCCAGGACCGTCATCAGCATCACGGCGGCCAGCAGCGCAACGAGTTCACCACCGCCTACGTCGACGTCTTCTGCAAGTGACGATCCGCCGCCGGCCGGCACTGGGTGTGCTGACCCTGGGAGTGCTGCTCATCGGCGTGGACGGCACGGTGGTGTCGCTGGCCACCCCGTTCATCGTCGTCGACCTGGGGGCCGGGATGACCGACATGCTGTGGGTCGGTGACGTCTACTCGTTCGTCCTGGCCGGCCTCCTGGTGACCATGGGCAGCCTCGGCGATCGCATCGGCCACCGGAGGCTGCTGCTGTGCGGTGGCGTCGGGTTCGCCGCCGCGTCGGTGGCGACGGCGTACGCGCCGACCGTCGGACTGCTCATCGGTGCGCGCGCTCTGCTGGGTGTCGCCGGCGCAACCCTCGCGCCGTCGACCCTCGCGTTGATCCGCGGCCTATTCCCACGGCCACGCGAGCGCACCGTGGCCATCGGCATCTGGGCCGCGGCGTTCTCGGCCGGATCGGCGCTGGGGCCCGTGGTCGGCGGGCTCCTGGTGGAGCACTTCTGGTGGGGTTCGGTCTTCCTCGTCAACGTCCCGGTTGCTGTAGTGCTCGTGGTCGGCGTCGTCAGGGTGCCCGAGGTACGCGATCCGGACCCCGGGCCGTGGGACCTGCCCAGCGCCGGCTTGTCCCTGGCCGGGACCCTCGGGCTGGTGTATGCGGTCAAGGAATGTGCGGCGGGCGGACTGGGCGTCGAGGTGGCGATCGCCGGGGCGGGCGGGGTGGCGGCGCTGGCGGTGTTCGTGCTGCGGCAATTGCGGCTGGCGAGGCCCCTGATCGATGTGCGGCTCTTCGCCAATACGAAGTTCTCGGGCGTCGTCATCGCGAATCTGCTTTCGGTACTCGGCCTTTCGGGTGTGGTGTTCTTTCTGTCCCAGTTCTTTCAGCTCGTCGAGGGCTATACCCCGGTGCAGGCCGGTCTCGCTGAGCTGCCCGCCGCCGCGGCGGCGATGGTGTTCGGCCTGCTGGCCGGTGTCGCCGTGCGCTTCTGGTCGCGTCGTGTCGTGTTGGCCGGCGGGCTGGCACTCGTCGGCGCTGGGCTGGCGTCGCTGACGCTGGTGGGCCCCTCGACGGCGTATCCGCACATCTGCTTCGCGCTCTTGCTCGTCGGAGCCGGCCTGGGCCTGGCGTACACGGTCGCCAACGAGGTCATCCTGGCCAGCATCGCGCCCGGACAGTCCGGTGCCGCGGCAGCGGTCTCGGAGACGGCCTACGAGTTGGGCATGGCCCTGGGCATCGCGACACTCGGCTCCATCGTCGCCGCGGTTTATCGCGGGTTGACGATCCCGCCCGGTATCCACGGCGGCGTCATCGAGCAGGCGAAACAGACGCTCGGGGGCGCCAACCAGGTCGCGGCGACGCTGCCGGCCGATCAGGCGGACCAGCTGTTGACCGCGGCTCGCGCGGCCTTCACGGACGGGCTGGTGGTTGCGGCCGGATTCGGCTCGGCACTGCTGCTCGCGTCGGTGGGGGTGGTGTGGGTGCTGCTGGCGCCGACTCCTCAGGCCGGCAGGGTCAGTCCCTGCTCGAAACTGAACACGCTGTCGGGATCGTAGGTGGCCTTGATCGTGCGCAGCCGCTCGACGCTCGGGCCCCAGTAGGCGCTTTCCCAGTCCGCCATAGCGGCGTTGGGGACGTTGACGTAGGCGCCGTCCACATAGGGGCTCAACGCTGCACCGAACTCCGCGATCCAGGCCTGACAGGTCGGCGTCAGCGGGTCGGCGGGGGCCGGAGTGCCACCTCGGATACCCCACGCGGCGCCGGGTTCGGCGTAGAACAGGGCATTTCGGTGGGCGAAAGCCGAGCCGCCCGACGGCTCACTGGTGGTGACGGCGCCGCCGAATGCGTTGGTGAAGTAGTTGCACTCCGGGGTCGGGGCCTTGGACATGAACTCACCGACCAGGCGGATCGCGTCGGCCGGGAACGGTTCGGAGACGAACTGCGACAGGAACTTCCAGTTCGCCGATTCCTGCGCCGTCGGTATCTGCAGGCCGGCGAAGATATCGGCCCAGTCTGCATCGGTGGTCTCGACGTCGGGCTGACCCACCGCCAGCATCGGCGCCAGCAGCTGCCGGGCTTCGGCCTCGGATCCGCCTGCCAGGAGCCCGAACAACAGGACCTTGTCGGGGTAGATCTCGAGCTGACTCGTGAGGCGGTTGTCCAGATGCGGGGCGCAGCGCTGCCAGGCCTCGAAAACCTCGGCGAGGTCGGTCAACCCGGGCCAGGTGGCGGTGACGTGGACGGCTTGCCGCAGCGGGTGGATCGCATAGGTCAGCGACGTGACGATGCCGAAGTTGCCGTTGCCGGCACCGCGCAGCGCCCATAGCAGATCCGGGTTGTTCTGCTCATCGGCCTGGATCACCGCCGCCCCACCGCCGGCCGGGGCGACCACCACCTCCGCCGCGACGAGATTGTCCGATGCCATCCCGAACCTGCGGGTGAGCAGCCCGAAGCCACCGCCGAGCGTCGCCCCGACCAGCCCGACTGTGCCCTCGTTGCCGGTGGGCGCCGCGAAGCCGGCACGACCGAGGGCGGTCACCGCCTCCAGCTGGTTGAGTCCGGCGCCCACCACGGCGGTGCGCGAGTCCGGATCGATCCGGGCCGACTTCATTGCGCTGACGTCGATGACGAGCCCGCCGTCCACCGCCGACCAGCCCTCCAGACAGTGCCGACCGCTTCGGACGCGGACCGGGATGTCGTTGTGCCGCGCCCACGCCAGTGCGTTGACCGCGTCCTGCGTCTCGGCGCAGAACACGATCGCCTCGGGATGGCTGGAGCACAACTGGTTCCAGCCGAGCCGGGCCGAGTCGTAGTCCGCGTCCCCGCGCCGGACGATCCGGCCCGTCAGCGCGTCAGTGCTTGAAGACATCGGCGTCTCCGGGCTCGGTTTCCAGGACTTCGCGATTGACCACGAACAGATACCCGAAGTACGCACCGCCGGCCGCCAGAATGCCGAGCGCGATGAAGACGGCCGTCCGCGCCTCCGGGGGCGAGACGAGGATGGCTATCACGATCACCGACCAGATCAACGCTCCGATGGCGACGGGCATCTCGAATCGGCCGATGTCGAACGCATCCTCCTGATGACCCAGGCGCTTTCGCACCGCCAGGTACAGCACGATGATCGCGCCGTAGAGGGTCGCCCCGATCAGGCCGCTCACCGTCAACAGCTGCAGCAGTGCGTCGCCGGGAACCGCGGCGATCAACGCGATACCGAGAACGACGATCAGAACGGTTGCGGGGATCGGGGTGTGGGTGCGCGCGCTCACGCGCTGCATCAACCCCGGGGCCGGGAACCGGTCGTCGCGCGCCATCGCGAAAACCATTCGGGCACAGGTCGCCAAGGTCACCGTCCCCGCGCCGAAGAAGGCGATCACGATCGCGACAAGTAGCGAGCGCTCCATCACGACACCCAGTTGATCGCGCAGGATCAGTGCGACGGGTGAGTCGGTAGCCGTGGCTGCCGGAATGTCCTTGATGGCGATGGTGAGTGCAACCGCGAAGACCATCCCCAGAACGCCTGCGGCGACAACCGATCCCACGATGGCGCGTGGCACGGTGCGGAACGGGTCCTTCGCCTCCTCGGCCATGTTGGCCGCCGCGTCGAAACCGACCAACGTCGCGATACCCATGATCATCGCCGCCATCAGGCCACCACCGAAGGAGAAGTAGTCGGGTGCCCCATCGGTGATACCGCGAGAGGTGAGATTGCCCGCCGAGCCCTGTCCGGTGACCACCACAGCAATGAACAGGGCGACGGTCAGCACCACGACGATGATCAGTTCGAGGCCCACGGCCGCCGAGGTCACCAGACCCACCAGGCGGGTCGATGCGATGACGAGAACGGCTTGCAGGATCATCGCCACCACCGTGATGACCCTGGCGGTCGTCTGGTCGTCCGGAATGCCCAGCAGGGGCATGAGCGCGGTCTTCGCCAGCGCATTGTCGACGGCCACCACGCCGATCACCAGGTAGCAGAAACTGAGCCAGCCGAAGAACCAGCCGACCTTTGGATTGGCAAGCCTCGATGCCCACTGATAGGACGAGCCGCTGAGCGGGATACGGGCGGCGAACTGCGCGATCACGAGTGCGATCAGCGTCTGGCCGACCGCCACGACGGGCCAGAGCCAGATCCCGACCGGCCCGGAGTTCTGTAAGACGTTGTCGTAGGTACCGAAGATGCCGACCGCCACCGAGATGAACGCGAACGACACCGCGAAGATCTGGAACGAGCCGAGCGTTCGTTTCAGTTCGGGTTCGTAGCCGCAGTCCTCACAGATCTCGTCGGCCTGTGCGTTCGGCGATACTTCCGTCATCTCTGCACCCCGCCTCAGTCGCGACAGATTCAGTGAATGTAGCGACCGGTGTGGAGATCTATTGAGTTATGAACTTTTTGCCCATCGGCTCAGCTCGCGCCCGCCGCGATCGCCTCGTCCACCTCGAGGGCCCGGGCGGCCATCTCGGCGTGTGCCTTGTCCAGCGACTCGGCCTGATCCTCATCGGCCTTCATCAGCGCGTCGATGTTGGAGTCCGCCATCTCGTGGACACCCATGTCGACGAACGCCTGCTGCACCTTGGGGCCCCACAGCCCGATGTCCTTGACGATCGGCACGATGCGACTGAACAAATGGGAGCGGAACTGGATCATCAGCGGCGAGTTGTCCACGTATGCCGCGCATTCCTGAACGGGCAGGCCGAGCGTCTCGAAGACCTCCTCGCCGCGGAACCGGTCGCGCATCAGGTAGCAGGCCGCCACGACGAACTCCTCGCGCTCGTCGCGCTCGGCGTCGGTCAGGTTGGCGTAGTAGTCCTTCAACGAGATCCGGCCGAAGGCGACGTGGCGGGCCTCGTCCTGCATGACGTAGGCCAGCAGCTGCTTGGCCAGTGATCCCTCCGGCGCCAGGTCGCGCTGCACGCCGAAGGCGGCCAGGGCGAGGCCCTCGATGAGGACCTGCATGCCGAGATACGGCATGTCCCACCGCGAGTCGTTCAGGGTGTCCTGCAACAGGGAGGTCAGGTTCGGGTTGATCGGGTAGACCAGACCGACCTTCTCCTGCAGGAACCGTGAGAACGCCTCGACGTGCCGGGCCTCGTCCATCGTCTGGGTGGCCGCGTAGAACTTCGCGTCCATGTCCGGCACGACCTCGACGATCTTGGCCGCGCACACCATCGCGCCCTGCTCACCGTGCAGGAACTGGGAGAAGTTCCAGGCCGCGTTGTGGTGGCGGAACTCGGCGCGCCGTTTCTCGTCCGCGGCCTCCCAGATCGGGCTGCCGAACAGCGGATGGAACTGGTCGGGCACCCCGACCGGGTTCGTCGGGTCGACGTCCAGGGACCAGTCGATGCGCGACTGGGCGTCCCACTGCTTGTCCTTGCCCTTCTGGTACAGCGACAGCAGTCGCGCCCGCGGCTCGTCGTACTCCCAGGTGAAGCGGGCGTCGCCGACGCTGGGCACCTCCCACGCGTACGGGTCGGGCACCTCGGTGTACTTGTCCTTGGTCGTCATGCGCTGCTGCCCCTCTCCGCCCGGGATGACCAGATGGTCCTATGACGAGTATCACACGACGCCGGAGGTGCTACGGCGTTCCGCGGTGGGCCCACTGGGACGGCGCGACGGGGTCAAGGTTCCCGCAACCGGGAGAGGTTTGCCGTCACAGCAGGCAAAGATCGTGACGTTGCCAATAAGACGGCAGCCCGTCGCGGCCCTCGCGGCCGAGTGTCGTCGCTGTAAATGCATGGGTATTTCACTTCGGTCACTTAGCTGACCTGCAGCAACAGGTGTCAATTATTAACGGCGTGCCGTGAGGTGCACAACATTAGGCTTCTGGGCTGCGCGTTTGGCGTATTGGGTGTTATAGTCCCGTTAGCTGTAGGGTCTAATCAATTGCATGCAGCCAGCCACAACATCGCGGAGCGAGGTGTTAGCCAATGGGTACGGAGGACGAGGCCCCCAAGGGCTCGCCGCACCCGCGCCTGCACAGTGGTGAGATTGCTGCGCAACGCTCCATGTCGGC
>JAGQTW010000229.1:0-6309 GCA_020438785.1 Mycobacterium sp.
GCCGAGGGCTACCTGTTCATCGACGGGCGCAGCAAGGACATGGTGATCCGCGGCGGGGAGAACATCGCCTGCCCGCACGTCGAGGAGGCGCTGCTCAGCCATCCAGATGTGGTCGAGGCGGCCGCGATCGGCCTACCGCATCCCGACCTCGGGGAGGAACTCGCGGCGGTCGTGGTGTACCGCACGGACGGCCCGCCACCCACCGAACACGAGTTGGCCGAACACCTGCGCTCCATCGTCGCCTACTTCGCCGTGCCCACCCGCTGGCTGATCCGCGCGCACCCGCTGCCGACGATCGCCGGGGAGAAGGTCGACAAGAAGAACCTGGCCACCGAGTTCACCTGACTCACAGCCCGATCATTCCGGGGTCGCGACCAGAACACCTTCCATCGCACCGTCGGTCGTCACCAACACCCCCCGGCCCGGTGGCAGTTGCTGGGCGCTGACCCGGCCGAACACCTTCACCGTCTGGGCGTCGTTGTCCATGAACAATGTCGAGGCGCGGGAACCGGTCAGCTTCTGCAGGAACGGACTCATCGCCGAGACGCCCGCCCAGTTGCCGGGAAGCCGGGTCGCGATCACGTGCAGGCCGATCTCGCGGCTGCGCTCGATCAGCCCCCACAACGGCGCGGTCGCCGCCTGCTTGCCCAACACACCGTTGGGCCGCAACTCCTGCTCATCGTCGATGAGCACGAAGTGATGCGGACCCCGCCAGGGGGTGCGGGCGAGCAGTTCCTCCTGACTGAGCCCCGCGGGTGGGAGGCGGTCACGCATGACGGCGGCCAACCCGTCGAGCACCTGATCGATGTCGTCGGGGGTGTAGGCGTATGCCCGTACCTGCGGCCCGCGGATCCGCCCGATCAATGTCGTCTTCGGGTCGATGATGGTGATCTGCGCCTCGTCCGGCGAGAGCCGCGCGGCGATCGCCTGTCCGAAAGCGGCCAGCGCGCTGGTCTTTCCGCAGCCCTGGCGCCCGACCACCAACATGTTGGGCACCTGCCGGCCGGCCAGCGCCACCGGCTGCAACGCGCTCTCCCCCATCGCGAACGGGATGTCGAGAGCCTCGGTGTCCGGGTAGGCGGCGAGGACCGCGCGCAGAGCAACGCGCTGCGGTAGCCGCGCCAGCGTCTCGACCCTGCCAGCCCCGGTGTGGGCGGTGATCACCGCGCCGACGTCGCGGGAGGGAACCCGCTGACCGTCCGGCCCGATGATCTCGGGCAGGCCGATGACGAGTTCCTGCCCGGCCCGTGTCACGCCGAAACCTGGGCGGTCCAGGGTATGCCGCGCCGCCCGGCGGTGTTCCATACCGCTGCCCATCTGCGTTTCGTCGGGGTTGCTCAATCGCAGTTGAACGCGGGCGTTGGAAACGTTCAGCAGGGCCTGCTTCTGGCCGACCAGCCACCCGCTGGCACTGGTCATCACGTGCACCCCGTATGAAAGCCCCTGCCGCGCAACCGCGATCGTGCGGTCACCCATCGCACTGTCCTTGTCGTAGAGGTCGCCGAAGTTGTCGATCACCAGGAACACGTCACCGAACTTGTCGTCGGGGTCGTTGCCGTCCCCACCGGCCACACCGAAGCGGCGCTCCCGGAACTCCGAGACGTCCATCTGGTGGCGCTTGAACGACGCCTCGCGGGCCCGGATGAGCGACTCGACGGTGGCCAGCGTGCGGGACACCCCCTCGATATCGGATACGCCGACGACACCGGCGACGTGCGGCAGGTTCTCCACCGGGTACAGCGACGCCCCGATGCAGTAGAACGTCACCCGTTCCGGTCGGTACATCAGCGCTGCGGTGGTGATGAGCGTCATCAGGGTGGTCGACTTCCCCCGCTGAGCGGTGGCCACAACCATGACGTTGTCCATCTCGGCGTCGATGACGTGCACCCGCTGGGCGTGCTCCTCCGGAAAGTCCTCGACGCCGACGGGAAAGACCAGGCCCGGATTCTCGCCATAGTCCACCCACCACGGCTTGCCGCGCCAGCGTTGCACCAACGCGTCGGCGGTCTCTCCCACCCCCAGCGGCGGCAGCCAGATCTGGTGTGGCACCCTGGCCGGGTGTGCGACCAGGGATTCACGGATCACGTCGAGCAGCTTCTTCTTCTTGAATCCGTCTGAGTGATAGAGGAATTCGTCGGGCGCGTCCGGTTCGTCGGCCTCCGCCAGCGCGGCGCTGTCCTCGTCGCTCAGCGGCTGGTACTCCCACGTCAGTGGGCGGGGCCGGGTAAAGCTGACATCGACTGTCCCCTCGGTGCTCAACGTCTTCTTGGGAACCACGAACGGCGCCGACACGTAGAAGCACCGGAATTGCTCCAGATCCCGCGGCCCAACCTTCAGCAGGGCGTATCCGTTCTCCTTGGACGGCAGGTGCAGGGCGGCGTCGCTGCCGATGACGTCTCGGGAGTCCTCAGCGGTCTCCGCGCGCAGGGCAACCCGAAAGGCGATGTTGCTCTTCGCTTTACTGAGTGACGACAGGTCCAGACGTTGGCCGCCCAGGGTGAAGAAGACGTTGCAGCCGCGACCCTCCTGGCCGATGTGGATGACCAGGTCGATCCACTCCGGGTGGTGGTGGAACAGCTCGAGGTACTCGTCGATGATCACCAGCAGGATCGGCACCGGCTCAAGGTCCCGGCCAGCCAGCCGCATCTCCTCGTACTCGTTGGCGTCCCGCGCCCCGGCATCCTTGAACAGCCGATAGCGTCTCGCGATCTCCCCGTCGACCGCCTTGCGCATCCGCTCGGCGAGGTGCCGGTCGTCCTTACCGAGGTTCGACAACGACCCGGCCACGTGCGGCAGCCCCTCGAGGTCCTGGGCCGCCGATTCGAACTTCATGTCGACGAAGATGACGATGAAGCTCTCGGGTGAGTGCGTCAGGGCGATCCCATTGCACAGCGACAGGAAGTACTCCGACTTCCCCGAGCCGGACGTCCCGATCACGACCGAGTGAAAGCCGAAGCCGCCGAAGTCTTTTGCGCGGAGGATCACGTGTTGCAGTTCGCCGCTCGGCTTGACCCCCACGGGAACCATCGCCCAGCGGGGGTCGCCCCGGCCCCGGCTCTCCGCCCACAGCCGGTCGACGTCGAGGCGGCGCGGATCGGTGATGCCCAGCGCGCGCAACAGCTCCGCTCCCTGGCTCTCGGTCTCCGACAACTCGCCGGCCCTCATCGGTGACCAGCGGGCCAGTGCGCGCGCATACCGGTCTGCGGTGCTCTCGGCCAGCGTGTCGGCCACGGCGTAGAAGCCGCCCCGGTGGCGCAACCTGCCCTCGCGCAACTCGAAACGCTGGTCGGCGTCGGTGTATCCGACTCCGATGCCCGGCCGGGTCGCCAACCGGAGCACCGTGATCCCGGCCATGCCCTTCTGCCCGGTGACGACCTCCCACTGCTCAGGGGTGCCGACGTTGTCGTCGACGATCACCCAGTGCGGGCCCAGACCGGTTCCCGATGCGGCCTCCATCGGTGAGGGCATCGTCGACGGCGTGGACCCGCCCGGCGCCGTCCACGGTCCCCGGCCCTTGCGATGCAGTTCGGTGTCGAGGGCCTCCTCCAACTCGGTGGGCGAGTTGAACACCAGCCGGCGCAGGCCGCAGGCATCGAACATCTCGTCGTGCTGGTTGTGCGGCAACCACACCAGCCACGACCACAGCTCGGGATGGCGGGTGACGACGATGAGCTTCACCTCGCCCGGACTGTGGTAGACCGCCAGCGAACACAGCACCGATCTCATCAGCGCGTGCAACTCGTCGGGGTCCTCCCCTACGAAGCTGAACCCGGGCCGGGAGCGCAGACTGAGCACCTTGCCGATACCGCGAATCTTGCTCTGCTCCAGGATGAAGTCACGCAACGCCCGCCCCGTCACCGGCTCCAGCTCCTCCGCGATGGGCACCTCGGGCCACTGCAGGGATACCGCCGAGTCGGCGGTGGACTGGACGCCGATGCCCAGCCGCACGTCGAGGAAGTCGGGGTCGCCCGGACGGCGCTCCCACATTCGCGGCCCGCCGATCACGGTGGCGAGCCGCAGCGGGTCGGCGTGCAGAAAGAGCTGGCTGCGGCGCTGCTCCTGCGCCGCACGCTGCACCTCGTCGCGGTCCTCGTCGAGTTGGCGCAGATAGATCCGCCGTTGCTTCTCCTGCTCACCCCAGCTGATCCGGCGGCCGCGGCCGAAGCGGCCACTGAACATCAGCGCGCCGAACCCGACGAGGCCGATCATCGGAAAGAAGCCGGACTGCAGCGATCGGACACCGGAGGTGTACATCACCACCAGCGTTCCGATGATGCCGACCAGCACTGCGGGTAGCGCGATCATCAGCAGGATGTTGCGTGGCTCGCGTTCGGGCAACGCCAGCGGCGGCGCCACGATCACCCGGGCGGGTGGCACCGGCGGAGCCGGGGTGCGAGCACCGCGGACGAATCCCCTCTTGGACATCGCTACCTTCCCGCGGTCTGCTGGTCGGCCGCACCGACGGGCGCCACCACTCCCCCGGCGCCGATGGTGTCGCGGGCGAGCAGGGCGGTGGCCCGGTTGATGGCCGGGCCGGCGGCGAAGATCCGCAGCATCGGCCAGGGAGCCTGGACGGCGCGCCTCGGATCGATGCCCAAGACCTGCAACGTGCTCTGATCCCACTCGATCCCGTACCGCACACCCTGCGGTGAGACCCAGTACAGGCTTTCGCGGGTGTCGGACGTGGCCACCCCGCTGGTGGACGCCGCGAAGTTGGCCGCACCAGGCAGCATCAAGGTCTGGTCGGCCTCCACCGATTCGGGATCGCGGTTGTCTCGGACCAGTCGCACGATGTGGGAGTCCATGGCCTGTGGGGTCGGCAGCCCGCGGCCGCTGACGACGCTGACGGTGGCCTGCCGGTCGGTGGACTGCTTCTGCCAGCCGACGCAGGTCACCGGATTGGCCTCGGTATCGATGAACTCCAGCCTGGCCGTCGGATAGAAGGCGACGTCGAGGACCTCGACCTGTGGGATGTCGACGAGCTTGTCGGGCGACACCAACTGCGGTGCACTGACCCCCTGGCTGTCGGCGGTGCGCAACAGATCGGCGACGAACCCGGTGATCCTCTGCACGCCGTTGGAAAGCAACATGTAGAAGCCGCTGGCCCTACCGTTCGAGTCCCGGCTTTCCAGGACACGGCCCACCACCGAGTCCGGTAAGAACTGCGATGGGTCCCCGGCACCCGGAATGTCCGGTATGGCAAGGGGTTCGGTCGCCGGGATGGCATCGAAAAGCGCGTTGGAGATCTCCACCGGCCGGGTGATCCCCGGGTCGAGGCCGAGGTTGAACGTGACTCGCCGGTCGATGGGATCGATGGCGGCCCGCCGGCCGTTCCAGATCAGGTAGGTATGGCCGTGATGCGTTCCGAGGATCGCCTGTGTCGGCCGCATCGGAGCGGCGCGTCCACCCCGGGAGAGCTCCCCCGCGATGGCGGTGACGGTCGGCGGCTCGCCGCTGCCACGCGCCGCGGCGATGTCGCACACCGACCAGGCCGAAACCGGGTTGGCCGAAACGCTGAGATCGTCGGGCACGCCGGGGATACCGATCATCGGTCCGGTCGGATGCTTGGCGATCTCGGTGGCGTTCACCCACGCGGGGCCGGTTGCGCTGCCGGTCGCAAGGCGGGCCGAGGTCAGGTTGAGCGCCGGGTACAGCCGGTCGTTGATCTTCGCGTAGAGCGCACCGGTGTCCCGGTTGCCGACGATCGGCGACTGCCCCACCAGGCCGGCGGGCTTCATGAAGTGCAGCAGGGCCATCCACCCGCAGCCGATCACCACGAATACGATCGAGAGCACGACGGCGGCCTGCTGCTTGCGGTCGTCGTGCTTCATGCGCACCGAGAACCGGGTGATCGCGGCCCGTAGCCGGCGGTTGTAGAAGAGATGCCCGGAGTTCTGGTCCCGGTTGGACAGGTTCAGCGGCACCGGCACCGGCTCCCGGCACGGGTCATCGGAGCTCGCCGCCGTATCGGGTTTCGTAGTCCGCCTGTGCCTCCTCACGCAGGGCGGTGAAGGCCAGGTTCAACCGGTCGGCGAGTTCGATGTGGCTGTAGTGGGTCGTGACGGCGGCGTGCAGGGTCAACTCGACGAGTTTTCCGTCGGAGTCGGCGACCGCTCGAATGTCCCCGAGATCGACGCTGTAGGTCATGGTCTCCGCCTGAGCGACGATGGCCTCCCACCGGTCGGCGGCCTCGCTCAGTTCGCGCAGCACGGCATCGACCAGATCTCTACCGCTAAGCTCGCCCGCATCACCGGGAACCCCCATCAACTCAGTATGTCGAGCGCTGCTAGCTGGGTCAATCCAGTTTTC
>JAGQTW010000229.1:6371-9247 GCA_020438785.1 Mycobacterium sp.
CGGCAAGGGTTCGTTCGGCAGGGTAAGCCGGGCTGCTGCCGCTCCCCCGCCGCGCGGCCGGCAACGTTTCGTGCGCCGCCTAAAGCGGCGGCTGGTTCGGGCGGATCCCGCCGTAGATGCCGCGGCGCACGATCCACGGCATCAGCACCCGGTCGATCGACCAGGCCGGGAACTTGAACGCCTTGCCGCTGGGCGCGAACACCTCCAACCCGTCGGGCTGGATGCCGAGCACCGAACCCCAGCGCCGCCTGGGCGCCCGGTAGGTCTTCAGAGTGCCGCCGTCGAGGGCGGCCCGAATGTTGTGCGCCAGCATCCCGTCGGCCCGGGCACGGGCCGAGGCGCGCAGCGGGTCGGTCGCCGCGACGTCGCCGATGGCGAAGACCCGCTCGTGGCCGCACACCCGCAGTTCCGGGGTCACCTTGACGAAGCCGTGCTCGTCGAGCATCTCCGGCGGCAGCCAGCCGGTGTTGGGTCGCACCCGGCCGATCGCCCAGATCACCGCGGCGGCGGTGGCCGCGGGCTGCCCGGTACTCCACTGCACCGGCTCGCTGGTGATCTCGTCGCAGCCGAAACCGTCGGGCACCACCGCGCGGTGCCCGGGGTGCAGACCGATGCCTAGCTGAATCATCCTGTGTTGCAGGCGTTCCCAGGTCCCGGGGTGGTGCTCGGGCAACGGCCGCTCACCCGGGAAGTACAGGTCGATCCTCTTGTCCGGCCAGGTGGCGGCGAGGTTGGCGGCGGTGCTCACCGCGGCCGCACCGCCACCGATGACGATGACCGAGTCCGCCGCCGCGAGCGTGTCGTGTGGGGCCTTCAGGTCGGCGGCGACGTCGTCGGGTGACTGCAGGGTCGGCCGGCGCCAGAAGCCGTTGCTCACCCCGGTCGAGATCACCAGCGCGTCGTACGGTTCGACCACCAGGGTGCCGTCGGCGGTCTCCGCGGTGACGGTGCGGTTCTCCACGTCGAGGCTTTTCAGGGTCGCCTGCACGGTGCGCACCCGGTCCAGGCCGCGGAACTTATCGAACGGGATCCAGTTGTCCCGCGCCCAATCCTTCGGCCGGGCCAGCCGCAGTCCGAGTTCCTGCCCGCTGACCAGGGCCGGTTTGACCGAGATGCCGACGACGTCGGCGTGTCGTGCGAGTTTGATCGCGGTGAGCAGCCCACTGTCGCCCAGGCCGGCGATCACCACCCGCGGGCGGCTCACACCGCGGCCCGCCGCGGCGGGCGCGGCACCAGCCGGGGCACCCGGTCGATGACCGCCTGGTAGTTCGGGCGGCGTTCGAGGCTGCGCTTCTCCATCAGCGGGATGCTGGCGCCGAGGAACATCGCCAACATCGCGGCCACGCCGATGAACAGCCACCACCAGTCGGCCGGTGCGGCGGCCACACCGAACAGCGCCATCGAGCACCAGAAGCCGAGCTCGCCGAAGTAGTTCGGGTGCCGCGACCAGCTCCACAGCCCGCGGTCCATCACCTCCCCGCTCCGTCGTTCGGCGACGAAGCGGTGCATCTGGGTGTCGGCGGCAAGTTCCAGGCTCACCGCGGCGATGCCGACGACGAAGGCCACCCAGCTCAACCACACCAGCCCGTCGCCGGGCCGAGTCACCGCGACGTAGACCGGGAGCATGCCGAGGAACACCTGCACGGTGGGCACCAGGTGAATGCCGAACAGATCGGCCAGGCACTCCCAGCGTCCGGCGCCGTCGCGCAGCAACGGGTAGCGCCAATCCTCATGGTGCAGACCGGGAAAGCCGTATACCCAGTTGGCGGTCAGGCGGATGGCCCAATAGAACATCACGATCGCCAGCAGCCAGCAGCGCACCGATCCCAGGCCCAGGCCGCCCTCGGCCCACCAGTACAGCAACAGCAGCGGCGGGATCACGCTCCAGAAGGCGTCGTAGAAGCTGGAATTGCGATAGACGCGGCTGAACACGAAGATCACCAGCGTCGCGAGCACATCGGCGATCAGCGCGTCCAACCACAGCCGGCCGGTGCCCGGGCCCCAGTACAACCAGGCGGCGGCCACCGCGACGGCGACTACGTAGGCGACGGTCACCAGGGCCAGCGAGCGGCCCTTGCTCATCTGCACTGTCACGCAGCCTCCTCGAGCGACGTCCGCATGCGGCAGCGCGACCTCCCGACCGCGGCAAAAATGTAACAGGTTCTAGTTCGCTGTCAAGGCGGGTGGGACCGACCTGCCAACCGCCCATCCGCGCACATTCCTTATCGTGTCGGAATGAGCAGCCAGCAAGTAGCGGATGCGGACCGGGTCGCCGACCTGGCCCGCGGCGTCGTGGCCGACCACGACCCGAAGAGGGTCCCGATCCCGGAATTCCTCGGCGCCTGCTATGACGCCGGGTTGTCCTGGGTGCACTTCCCCGAGGGCCAGGGTGGGCTGGGCTTGTCCCGCGGCCTGCAGGCGGTGGCCGACCAGGTCCTGCAGGGCGCCGGCGGCCCGGTGCCACTGGGACTCAACCCGATGGGCTACGGCATGGCCGCGCCCACGATCCGCGAGCACGCCCAGTCCGACGAGCTCAAGGAGCAACTGCTGCGGCCACTGGCCACCACCGAGGACATCTGGTGCCAGTTGTTCTCCGAGCCGGGTGCCGGCTCCGATGTCGCCGGCCTGGCCACCTCGGCCATTCAGGACGGGGACGACTGGGTCATCAACGGCCAGAAGGTGTGGACCAGCCTCGCCCACCGGGCCCGGTGGGGCCTGCTGCTGGCGCGGTCCAACCCGGACCTGCCCAAGCACAAGGGCCTGACCTACTTCGTCCTCGACATGCACGCCCCCGGGGTGGAGACCCGGCCGCTGCGGCAGCTGACCGGGCAGGCCGAGTTCAACGAGGTCTACATCACCGACGCCCGCATCCCCGA
>JAGQTW010000230.1 GCA_020438785.1 Mycobacterium sp.
TTCTCTAGAAATGGGACACCACACCCCGCGCTTGCCGCCCGACGCCGCAAGGCGGCTAGACGGCTCACCGAGCAGCAGGATTTGTCAGTGCCGCGACGTAGCCTGGAGCCATCGCTAGCTGAATTCCTGCAGGAAGGATTGGAGCTCTATGCACATCCGCGTTCACGAACTTGCCCAGGAGTTGGGAATCTCCTCTAGGCGGCTGCTTGAGAAGTGCTCCGCACGTGGCGAATTCGTAAAATCGGCGAGCAGCACGCTACCTCCATCTTTAGTACAGGCATTACGCGAGGAATGCGCTCCCAAGAAACCTGAGAACGATTGTTCTGACTATGGCCTTGGCCGGAGCCGAAATAGCCTGTCCAACAATGATGACGGTGGCTTTGCAGAAGCGTTCGCGCGCGCCCAGCGGGCAAGTCGACGGCCCGGTCATCACAGTAAAAGGACCGAGCCCTCCGCGATCGAGACTGCTCTCTACCGCTACATGATCGACCCGACGAGAACACGGCCAGGCCGATACACCCCTGAAGAACGTGACCGAGTCGAGCGGAAGGCCAGGCGATGGGCCGAGACTTGGCTTGAGGATCAAGTCGAGTGGATCGCGGTATCTGGCGGTGAACACATCGACACGGCGATCGAACTTTCGCGAGCGGGACTGAGCGCCGCAGACGCTGGCCTGCGCCTGGGGTTTGGCCGTTTCGACTCGAGTAGTCCCACGATCTTTGATCGAGTCAGTCGGGGCACGATGGGACTCAAGGACGCCGTATTGCAGGTCAAGGACTTTCGCCGGTCAGAAAGCGCCTGATACGCACCGTCTCCCTGACGTGTCGCGCTTATTCCCGGAGTCGCTCATCGTCGGATCGCCACATCGGAGTAAGACAACTCCCGCGCCCGGAGCGTCAGTCAGCCGATGACAACAGCAGCTTCGTTACTGCGGCCACAATGTCGGCTTCGATACCGCTGTCGACGAGGTGTTTGCGGATGAGTTTGCGGGCGGCTTGGAATGTGGTGGCGCTGCTGAGATCGACGGTGGCGGCGGCCTGTTCGGCGTGTTTCCCCAGCAGGGCGAGGTGTCGGTGATCGGGGTTATCGCGGTCGAAGGTGGGGAAGGGGGCCGCAAAAACGTTCTTGTCGAAGTCACGCCCGCCGAAGAGCCCGATGGCTTGCAGGGGTTTCACGTTCGCCAGCAGGGGGGCGGAGTTGAGGATCGCGCAGAGGTACTGCGCCTCCGCCCCAACCAGTGCCGGCATCCAGTAGAGCTTGTGGTCGATGACAGCGCGGGAGTCTCGGACGATGGCCGCGGCGAGGGTGTTTCCCGACTTGGTGTAGACGACGCGGGTAGGCGATGTGGGTAGTTGCGCCGAGAGCTGACCGTGGTAGTCGATGCGCTCGCAGAGCGGCTTGGTCTCGGTCTTGGCCCGATGCTGTTCCCAGGCTGATTCGGTGCCGGTCCACCACGCGGACAGCCCGGCGTGCAGGTCGATCTCCGCGGAGGTGAGGATTGCGGTGTCGGTGATCGGCAGAACGGCTTCACGCGGCGCCAGGGCGCGAAAGGGCAGGACCTGTTCCCCAAGGTAGACCGGACGGATGAAGGCTGTTTCGACGTTCGCGGTGATCGAGGGGCAGTTCTTCCAGGGCGGCTTTTCCAGGGTGCTGCGCAATGAGGTGACTGCACGGCGACCAGCGCCGGGCCCGAGCGGCCCTTTGGGGGCGTCTACCACGAACATGGCGAAGCGCGGCACCAGAATGGCGCCTTGGCGGAATCGGCTCTTGTAGGGCGACTCGATGGTGATCGCGCCGTGGTCGAGGGCGGCCACGGCGGAGGCGCTGGTGGTGATCTTCTTGCTGGCCTCTGCCCAGGGCAGGTCGGCGCGGGGGAGTCGGCCGTGCCATGCCAGCGTCGTGGTGGGCATGCGGGCGGGGTCGGATGCTCGGTTGCCGTGCACGACGCAGGAGGTCATCGGGAATCCGGTGGTGACGTTGTCCAGATCCCATGGGGCAGCGAACTTTACGGTGAGGTGGTTCCCCCGGCGGGTGCTCCAGTTTCCGCTGCGGAATCCGGTGTGGGGCTTGCGGGTGAGCACTCCGTGGGGCATGACGAAGGCGAACGCTCCGCCGGTGCGCAGGTAGAGCTCGACGGCGCGGACGACGAACAGGGTTGACAGATCTCGGGCGGATGCCCCGAGTCCGCCGGTGAGCAGATTGCGGGGCCCGGCCAGGTCGAGGTAGTTCTTCTGCATGCTGGCCGGCATTTTCGAGTACCGCAGCCAGGGCGGGTTGCCGATGACGATGTCGACGCTGTTTTCCGGTTCGGCCAGCCACAGGGGGCGGATGAGGTTGCGCACGTAGTAGCCCCAGATGTGGTTGCGGCCTTGGGCGCGCAGGGTGCATAGGTTGAAAAAGGTTTCCCGCAGAACCTCGCCGTCGGTGCTGTCGGGGGCGATCCCGCGGCGTTTGAGGATCGTCACGACGGCTTTGTTGGCGTCTTTAGGGTCGGTGGTCAGTGCTTTGTCGGCCATTTCGCTGACCAGGTAGTCGAACTGGGTGGCGTCTTTGAGGACACTGCGGGGAAAGCACAGGTCCAGGGCAAACAGCAGACCGCCACCGGGGCCGAAGAGGTCGCTGTCGTCGGTGCGGACGCGCACGACCTCGGTGGTGAACATATCGGTTTCCTGCTGTTTCCATTGGATCGAATCGCCAAGGTAGACAGGGATGGTCAGTTCTTTGCGGCCCGGGGAGTTGATGTTGTCGCGGCCTAGGGCGAGCAGGTAGGTGACCCGTGCCAGCGTGACGGCGACGGGGTGCACGTCGAGGCCGATGACGTGGGCGGTGGCCTGTTGGACGGCATCGTCGGTGTCGATGCCGGCGGCCTGGGCGCCGTCGAGGTAGTGGCGGATCGCGTGGAACAGGAAGGTGCCTGATCCGCAGGCCGGATCGGCGGCCACGGTGTCCAGCGGGGCGGGGATGAAGGTGTGGACCATACGGTCGGCTAGCCAGTCGGGGGTGTAGTACTCGCCGAGTTTTTCGCGGACGTTTTTGGTGATGACCGATTCGTAGAGGACTTTCAAAACGTCGTGTTCGACTGCGCTCCAATCGAATCGGGCGATTCGGCGGCCGAGGTTGCGTACAAAGGATTCCCCGGCGGGGGTGTCGGTGACCCAGTCGAAGAAGTCGGCTTCGACCACGCCGCGGATGCGGGCGTTGGCGAACTCGGTTCCACTGGTGATCTGACGGGCGGTCAGGGTTCCGGTGGGGCCGACGTCGAAGTTGAGCACCGCGTGGGCGATGAGTTCGGCGGTGGTCACCAGCAGGGTGTGGTTGATGAAGAGTTCTTCGGAGTCCACGAACTCCGCGCCCAGGGCGGTGCGCAGCAGTTTGGCCCATAGTTGGCGTTTGAGTTGGACGTCTTTGTCGTCGGCGTGGGCGGCGTAGATGGCGTGCAGCTCAGCGGCGTCGAGCTGATGGGCGGGCGAGCCAGCACCGAGACGGTGTTCGATCTCTTCGGGCAGTGGTTTGATCGCCGTCAGGGTGGACATCACCGATTCCAGCCAAACCAGCAGTTCGCCGGTATCGGGGGCGTTCTTGTTCAGCTGATGGACCGACACGAGCTCCAGGGCATCCCCGCGCAGGTGATACAGCCGCCATTGCGCGCCGTCGGTCAGGATGCCGACGTAGCGGCCCAACACCTCGGAGCGCTGCTGGACATAGCCGGCGAGCTGTTCTTCGGCTTTTTGGAGAACAGTGCTGGTCAGGTTCTTCTTGACCTCGATCACGCACTGACCGATTTCGACATCGATCCTCCTGCCGCCTTCGACCGGGGATTCCGTTTTCACCGTTTCGTCGTTGAGCCCAATGTTGGCGGCGATCAGCAGCGCGTAGATGTCGGCCTGGATCGTGGCTTCCGGCCGCGACGGCTGGCTGGCCAGCCTGGAAACAATGCTGTCCAAATCTATGGCCGCCACGCACCGAAGCGTATCGGCGGCAGGCTTCCAGCCCCGGTCAGCAACGTACGAGTCTGTTAGTAAACGTTGCGACGACGAACTGGCCGCTGGCGACGGTCAGCGCCCACTTGACCGCCACGACCGAGACCGCCCCTGATCACAGGCTGAGGTCGTAGCCGTCGTCGCGGCTGCGATGGCGGTCGCGGTCGCGGGTGCGTTGTTGGCTGCGGTAGCGCTCGATCTGTTCGGCGATGGCTTGTTCGGCGTCGTGGTGGGCGGTGATGAGGCTGGTGTGGGCCTGCACGAGCCTCCCGACAACCGTGGTGGCGGCCTGGTGGCCGGTGTCGACGGTGTGGTGGAGGTGGTGGGCGGCCCAGGGTGCGGCGGCGGCGAGGGTGTCGGTGAGGTGGCGTTGCGGGCCGGGGTGGGTGCTGTCGGTGATGAGCACGAGTTTGAGGTCGTGTCGGGCGGCGATGTTCAGCCACCACGTCAGGCTCTTGGTGGTCAGGTGGTCAGCGCCGTCGAGGACGATGCGGCTGCCCGGTGGGGGTTTCCAGGTTCGCCGGTACAGGGTGTCGGCGGCGGTTTTCCCGTCGAGCAGGTAGCGCTGGTACGGCAGGTCGGCGCCCTGGCCGACGGTGGTGGGTCCGATCGGGATGACCGCCATCTGAACCCCGGGGCCGCCGGTGCGGGCCAGCGCGGCGATCACGGCGGCTTTACCCCGACCCCCGTCGTCGTTGCTGGTGTGCAGGTCCAGGGTGTGCACCGCGGTGGGGCTCAGCGCGATCCGCTGCACGGCCCGGCGAGCGTCGAGGTCGTCGGCCAGGACCGACTGGGCCGGTCGGCGGCCGATCACAGCGGGGCTGCGGTGCTCAGCAGCGGTGGTCAGGGCGTGGCGCAGCGGGCGGGGCAGCTCCTCCTGACCGGCCTGCACGCTGTCGACGCCACCAGCCGGGTGGGCGGCGGTCCAGGCCGCGGCGCGCTCGACGATGCCCGGTGTCGGCGGGGTGGGGCCGAGGTGCTGAGCCCACGGCAGGCCGGCCAGGGTGTCGGTGAGGTCCCGGCTGGGCCCGTCGGCGGCGGGGTCGCTGAACAGCAGCAGTTTGGTGTTGCTGGCCCCGGCGCGCAGGCATAGGGCGGTGAGCGCCTCGGTGGGCAGCGCCTCGGCGTTCTCGACGATGAGGACCCCGCCCACGTGCAGCTTGTTCTCCCGGCCGGCCATCGCGGTGAGGGCCTCGGCCGGATCCATCACGCTCACCCCAGCCCGCTGACAGGCGGTCTCAACCTCCTCGGCCGTGGTCGTGGTCCCGGTCTGCGCCAGCCATGTCGGGTGCCCGGACTGACCGGCGGCGGCGGCGACCGCCTCGATGATCGCGGCGCGCTGCCCGGGATCGGCGCCACGCAGCGGGTGCACCGAGCGGATGCTGGTGGTGACCGCGGCGATCGCCTGGCGGGTGGACTCATCCAGGCCATGGCCAGCGGCCGGGTCGGCGACGGGGTTGGCATAGCCGGTCCCCCCGCTGCGTGCCCCGGCGGCGCAGACGAAGGCCTCGACCGCGGCCTGCAGATCGGCGGTGCGCTCGACCAGCACCGCAGCGGTCTGCGCCCGGGCTGCCGCCTGGGTGTGCTCTACGTGGGCGGCCCGCACCCCGGCCAAGGCCCGGGTACGCGCATCGAGCAGCTCGACGACCGCGGCGGGCAGCCCGGCCCGGTCGGTGCCGGCGGCGGTGGCGCCGGCGGTGCGGCCCGGTTCGTCGCGGCCAAGCAGCTCCAGCAGGGTGGTCGCGGCCTCGGCGGCGTCCCCCCGCCGGGCCGGATGCACCCCCACTTCGGGGGTGGGGGTGTGTTCGTGATCCTGCTCGCCGGCGATCTGCTCGCAGAGGTAGACGTGGTTGGCCTGGCGGCCGCGGGTCATCGCCACATACGCCGACGACCGCCGGCCGCCGGCGGCGAGTACGGCGTGGCAGCGATCGGCGGTCGTCCCCTGGGCGGCGTGCACCGTGATCGCGTAGCCGTGGTGGACGTGGCGGTGCAGATAGTCACCCGTGAACACGCTCAGCGCTTCGTCGCCGATGCGGCGCACCGCGATCCGGTCCCCGTCCGGGTCGATCTTCTCGACCCGCCAGCGTTGCCCGTTACGCACCGGGGCGTCGGCGAGCGGGGCGACCTTGCCGCGCCCAGGTCCGCCGGCGTACACCTCGATGGTGGGGTCGTTGCGGCGGCTGATGACCACATCGCCGACCCCGATCCGACACCGCCGCGCCCCGCCCACGGTGGGGGCGTCAGCGGCCACGGTGTCGCGGTGGATGCGTTCGTTGAGCGCATCGGCGATCTCCCACCGATCCGCGATCAACAGGCTGTCCACCCCGCCGTCGCGGTCGGCGGTCCAGGCGGCCAGCGCGTCGGCGGCCATCGTGACCGGATCACCGGTGTGCAGCCGGCCCGCATCGCGATACCAGCCCACCGCCCGGGCCAGCTGCGCGCCGTCCCCGTCGCGGATGGCCAGGGAGGCGTCCCGCTCACCGGGATCGGCCATCCGCCACACCGCCGACAGATGCTGCGCCCAGGGCAGGTCGGCGACCAGCTCGGCGAACATCCCACCGCGGGACCGCACCGGGGCCAACTGGTGGGCATCGCCGACCAGCACCGTTTTCGCCCTCGCGCCCGTGGCCGCGGCCAAAATCTCCCGTAGCGCGGGGGTGCCGACCATGCCGGCCTCATCGACCAGCAGCAGCGTGCCCGCGTCGAGTTGCCCGCGTCCTTGGCGCAGGTCGGTCAGCGCCGCCGCGACTGTGGCTCCGGTGTCGGCGGCACCCTCGGCCAGGGCGACGTCGACCGCCCGCCCGGTCGGGGCCACCACCATCACCCGCCCGATCCCCCCGGCGTGGGCGGCCTCCCGCAGCGCCCGCAGCGAGGTGGTCTTGCCCGCCCCGGCCGGGGCGGCGATCACCTGCACCAGCCACGGCGAGGCAGCCACCGCGGCGACCGCGCGCGCCTGGTCCTCCGACAGACCGGCAGTATCCACAGCTGCGGTGTCGATGACCGCGGCCGCGTCGCGGGCGCCGATCATCTCCCACACCGCGATCTCCTCGGCGATCATCGGCGCCGCGGTGTAGCGCTCATGGCCTTCCCGCTCATGGGACGCGCGCGGGCCGTTGACGCGCACCGCGGCCCGCTCGGCCAGCGCTTCCACCAACTCCAGCGGATCAGCCGGGGCGGCCTCCACCATCACCGGCAGCCGCGCCCCCAACGCCTCGACAAGATCCGCACGGGTGAACGCCGAACGCGTAATCCCACCGACCGCCGCAGCCACCACCTCGGTGGCGCTCACCCGGCCGGCGGCCACCCGCGCCTCCCGCGCCACTGACTGCGCGACCGGGTCGACCACCACCTCCCCGAACCGGCCCGCCCACTCCTCACGCAGTTCCGCCCAGGGCCGGTGTTCGGGCTTTTTCGGGCGGGTGGCTTTCTGCGCGCTGGCCAACTGCGCGGCCGTCACGCTCTCCCCGACCACCACCAGATGTTGGGTGGCCCACTGATGCAACTGGGTGGAACGCTGCGACGCCGCGGCCAACACCGACCCGTCCACCCCGGCGATCTCCGCCATCCCCGAATGCGGATCAACGGCGTCCCATTCCAGCCCGGCCAGCTCCCACACCCGCCGACGCAGCGTCGCCTGATAGATCACCCCCGCCGCCCGGGCCTCATGCCACAACGAATCCGAATCGATCGCCACCAGGGTGCCGTCGGCGCGCGGCTGACGATTGGGCACCAACACATGGGTGTGCAGATGCGGATCACCCGCCCGCGACGTCTCATGCTGAT